>NZ_JAWRVK010000013.1:0-110651 GCF_036663575.1 Halalkalibacter flavus | reverse complement strand
TTAGGGATTTTTTTGATTGTAGTTAAATCAATTTCCAATTTTCTAGTTTTAGGGTGTTGACATATTACCGCTGTGCTTTAAAAAATTGTTAACACTTAACCCCAAAGCTATAATTAAGAAACCTGCTCATTCGTACAATAACTTCAACAGAAAAAGCGCTAACCCTCTATTGGATTAACGCTACCCGTTACTTGAAGATGCTGTTATCTCAACAAGAATAATTCATAGTGGTTTGTATGAAGTACTTTTCTCCATGCTATTTTTGTCTGTTTGGGTCTTCATCGGCTTTATGAAGACTTTTTCCCCTGCTTTTTTATCTGGTTAGGTCTTCATCAGCTTTATGAAGATCTTTTCCCATGCTTTTCTGGACTGGTTTGGCCTTCATTAGAACGAAGATCCCGTGGGACTTGATCCCTTCAAGTAAACTGTTCACCCCCTATTGTAGTGTAAATGGTTGAGCCTGGTTGGAATAAAGGTCCATGTTCCATCATCCAGATAAACTCCAAAGCACTAAAGTAATGCGATCGACTTATTCATATTCAATTACCTCTAAAAGTTTTTCTACAGCAGCCATTGCTTTCAACTGTCTTCTATTTCGGATACCTAGTAGGGTTAGAACCTCCTCGGCAAGTTTTCGGCATGCCGCTGTTCCCTCTGCTCCCCCGAACCTGTCCTTCATCCGTGCATTTTCATCCGTATAAAAACGATGGTTCATCGCTTTAAGGAGACTTATTTTAGCCAATTGAAGAACATCAAAATTACGATAGCCGCTTTCCGGATCCCGTATCGCCCGTATGTACCCTTCTTTATCCCAATACCTGATGGCTGTTCGGGTAACGTTCATTCTTTCTGCGGCTTTCCCTAGGGACCAGAGACTTGATTTTTTCTCCGAGTATTCAATTAGTTCAACGGCTTCCATCACGAACTTCTTTTCCTCTCCTCTACGAATCTGCTCATCGTTAAGAATCCAAAGTGCTCCATCGATTTTCTTATTACCGATGTTTTCCATAACTTTTACTGCTACATCCATTCCAAAACCATCGGATAGCAATTTAATGCATGAAAAATAGACAAGATGAATGTCTGAGTAAACACGGTATCCACTTGCTGTTCGTTTTGGCGAAGGTACCAGTCCTCTTGCTTCATAGTTACGAAGTGTGTTTGTACTTACATTCAGTTTCGCCGCAATGTCGGCAGGTTTAAGATTATCCATTTTATTTTTCTCCTTCAATTAGCTTGCAAAGTTTCCCCTGTAAATCACTCTTTATTACTGAATTTATTATATCAAACTTTTAAATTTGCTCTAAGGTTGTACGATAAGGGTGAACAAAAATAGAAAGGGGACCAGCCAATGACTTTATTTAATCAGAACATGAACATATCTGAACTTGAGAAAACACTGAATGCTTATGTTGAATCAAACTGGAAGAAAATTCTTGAAGACAACCGTGAGGAGCTTGAAACCTTGTTTCCGGAGTATGAAGATGCAACTTACGGTATTTACGCAGAAAAGCTGCTCGTACCCGTCTGGCAACAAGTTGAGGATGCCGGTTTCCATTCAGCAGCCGAAGTAAAAGAGGATGACTTCGTGATTGCCGGATTTCTTTTGTTCCGCCATTCTCTTGAAAAAGAACAGTGGGGCACTCCGTCGAACGAAAAGAGAGTATTTTGGCTTACAATAAAAAATAGACAGCACGAAGAAATCGGTACACTTCTGATGGAGATGTCACATTCTCACGCAAGTTTCTCCATTCCCGCCCCGCCGAAGTTTCTTGCTCTTCAAACAACAAATGGGCGTGAAATCAGGTCCCGGATCCGTTCTATCTATAACAAATAAAGAATTTGAGAGATTTCCCTCAGGTGGCACCAACGGGGAATTATAAGGTGCAAGACGGAAAAACATAGACAAGTTCACACGCTAAATTACACAACTGTCACAAATCCAAATCACAAAATAATTCACAATGAAAAAAGGCCCGAAGAAAAGTTCTTTGGGCTTTTAGTTAGAAAAGACCACATTAAAATTTAATATATGGTCTAATGTAAAATGTTTATCATTTCGTTCATATATTACATAAAGTCCTTTTTGGACAGAGAATTAAATTTAAGTACAATCTTTCACCTAGTTAGTAATTGGGGCACTTCTACTGTCCCCCATTCCATCAAGATTCTTTGAACAAAAGTTATCGAGCAATTCACGCACTTCATCTGTTGACTCTGTGTTCATTAATTGATTTCTTAATTCACTCGCCCCTCGAAATCCTTTGACATATATCTTAAAAAAGCGATGAAGAGCCTTGAACGGACGTAGCTCTAATTCTGAATATTTATCAAGGAGATCTAGATGCAATCGTAAAAGATCAAGTAATTCCTTACTGCTATGATCTTTCGGCTCTTTTTCAAAGGCAAATGGATTATTGAAAATACCACGGCCAATCATAACCCCATCAACACCATATTGGTGGGCAAGCTTCAAGCCAGTTTGTCGATCAGGAATATCCCCATTGATCGTCAAGAGTGTATCTGGTGCCACCTGGTCACGAAGTTTCTTAATCTCCGGGATCAGCTCCCAATGAGCATCCACCTTGCTCATTTCCTTCCTTGTCCGCAGATGAATAGAAAGATTAACAATATCTTGTTTCAATATGTGTGTCAACCAGCCCTGCCATTCGTCTACATCGGTGTAACCAAGCCTTGTCTTTACACTTACAGGCAATCCACCTGCTTTTGCTGCTTGGATTAAATCTGCTGCAACATCTGGGCGACGAATAAGGCCACTTCCCTTCCCATGTTGTGCCACATTAGGTACAGGACAGCCCATATTGATATCCAAACCTCTAAACCCAAGTTTCGCCATACCAATACTCATTTGCCGAAAGTATTCAGGCTTATCCCCCCATATATGGGCTACAATTGGTTGTTCATCCTCTGTAAAAGCCAAACGCCCGCGCACACTTTGCTTTCCCTCTGGGTGACAATAACTATCACTGTTTGCAAACTCTGTAAAAAACACATCAGGCCTAGCTGCCGCGCTTACTACATGACGAAAAACAACATCCGTCACATCTTCCATTGGTGCCAGTATAAAAAAAGGTCGTGGTAAATCACGCCAAAAATTATCTTTCATAATTCAAACCCTCTCAATATGGGATACCAGGTCAAACCCTTATCCCAAAATTAAAAGCAAATGTCCCTGCTTCTTTTACACTTATACCATGCTTAAGCACATTTTATCAAACTGATAGGACATGTTTATTTTAACTTAACAATCTCTATACAACCAAAATAATCTCCTGCTAAAATCCACTCATTAACGAGTCTTCCACTGTTCGAGTTAAAATAAAGCTATGCTAAAAAAGACAGCCAAGAAAATTGAAAGAACTCTGGATTGATTTAATCTACCTTTAAGGATTGGTACTTCTTTATTACTTCAACTAGGAAATAATGATTTCGTAAAGAACCCTTAGTTAGTTGTAAAACGGTGGCATTTGTTGGTGTTCATTTTTTAGGGAAACATGAAGTTCGTTGTCATCATTAATGGAAGCGAAGAAGACGCGATTTACTTGTGCAATCTGTCTTCTTTGTAATTCAGCAACTAACCATTGTCGATTTAAGCCTAAATAGTTTAGTATATCTTCGTAAATTTTCCCTTCTACGATTAAAGGATAAGACAAACTTTTACTTTTCTTTTTTACATTTATATCCTCAATGGTTACTCCCAATTTATTTTCTTTTTTTAACACACTTATTTGTCCATCTGCTTCGATAATTGCAATTTTAACTTCACTTATATCAAAAATATTTTTTTGTCGTAACATTCGCAACACGTTATCGATGGTATACCTAATCCTTTTTAAGTTTTCCACTAAGATTTTCCCATCTTGAATGACTAACGTAGGTTCAAAAGTTATTTTTTCCCCTATTTTTCGATGCGTAATTGATAAGTAGGCAGTTAATCTTTGTATAAGTGGAATTACTATAATAGCTAAATAAGTATAAATATGATCTACCTTTGGGTCAGCAATGTCAGCTCCTACAACATTGGCTAAGGTCATAATAATGAGAAAATCGAAAATAGGCATTTCTCCAATGGAACGTTTGCCCATATAATGTGTTATTAATAAGAATAATGGGAAGATCGTAATAATTCTTGCTAATATAATAGCTGACTCTTTTAAAACCTCCATATGTTTTCACCTATTCCTTTTTTGGAGTACATTAGCAGAAGAAGATTTACTGCATAAGTTTCATGATAGTTATCTCCACGATGTGGAGGAATATTACATTCATTACTTAAACAAATTACAACCTAAAAAAGTCGAATTCTTGTATACTCAAGAACCGACTTTTTTAATTTGGCTTGTTGCTCTAAAGCTATCCGTTACTTGAAGATGCTGTTATCTCCAACAAGAATAATTCATATTGGTTTGTATGAAGTACTTTTTCCCATGCTTTTTGTCTGTTTGGGTCTTCATCGGCTTTATGAAGACTTTTTCCCACGCTATTCAAGGCTGTTTAGATCTTCATCAGCTTTATGAAGACCTTTTCCCATGCTTATCTAAAATGGTTTGGCCTTCATCAGCTTTATGAAGGTTATTAGCCTCTTATTTTTTCCAGTTCTTCACTTTAAGTTTTCTCAAATAAAATCCAACTTCTATGACCGGCGCTCCATCAAATTGATTCCGAGTCCCATGCAGACCACGCCAAACAATAACATAATCGATATGGGCTGCAACAGTTCAGGCAATCCAAGGTTATAGATGGCAACACCTCTTAAGGCATCTAGTCCATAATAAATCGGCATCCCTTTTGCTAAGGCAACCATGATGTCATTTGTTACAATCTCGATTGGCCAATATGCACCACCTAGCATGGCCATCGCCGTAGCGAGAATGGGAATGACTGCCTGCATTTGCTGAGACCTTTTCACTAGCCCCATGACAAGCATCCCGAGGCTCACAATTGCAAACGTGTAGCAAGCAATGACTAATAAAAGAGCGCCATACCGCTGTCCCAAATCAAATCCAAAGATAACTTTGAAAAATAGGAAAGCGACGAGAATTTGAACATACCCAATCAGAAAGCAGTAAAGCAAATGTCCCAAATAGATCTGCCATTTGTGCAGGGGCGAAACAATGAGACGATCCCAGGTTCCCACTCTTTTTTCCTCCGCCACATTCATTAAACTAAACATAATCGTGTATATGGAGAAGAATAGAGTCATCCCAAACAAGACGTGAAGTTGGTCATCATAGATAAATGAACTTTCTTCTCCACTCAGGGATTCAGTTACTACCTTCATGCTAGGTTCATTCAAAGACCGTTCAAATTCTGTACGGAATTCACCCGCGTCTACCTGTGATGCTATTTCCTGTAACCGTAACTCCTCCGAAAAAACCTGATACACATAGTTTTCCACTGTAACACTAGACGGCTCCTGTACTGCGATGAGAATTCGATAATCATCGTTCATCAACTTCAGTGCGAGCCCGGCCTCCCCAGAAGAAACCGCATCACGTGCTTCTGATTCCTCTACCCAACGAAAAGTCATATTCTCCGCTTCATTTAATCGATCTAGCCACTCTACCTTTTTCTCTTCCTCCAAGGAAGGGTCTCCGTAGGTGTAAATCGTAATCTGGCTGTTCGGTCCACCAAATCCTGCTAGAAAAGATACGAACAGAATGGTTAACCCGAGGAATGAAAGAACGAGTATAGGAGCACGGCGTAACCGTTGCCACTGTAATAAAAATACTGATTTCATCTACAACGACCTCCTTTTTGGAAAGATAAGAATACTGCTTATAATCAAAATGGCTGCCAACGCTACGATTCGAATTAAATAAGGGAGAATCGTCGTCATATCAAGCTCCTGCATCCACTTTAAAAATGCAGTTAATGCCGCACCATTTGGTGTCCAATTCCCTATGGTTCCAATAATTTCCGGCATTTCGGATGTTGGGAAGAAGCTTCCGCCAACAAGGGCAAGTAACGTCACAATTCCACCAGAAAAAATATGATTAAGGGCATCATTTTCGTATTTCACCGTTAGCGCTGTTAATAAAGAAGCAAAACCACCTACACAGATTGCAAGAATGATGGCAATGATAGCAATCCCTCCCCAAAACGCCGGTTCATCAAGGGGAAATGTTCGAAAGGCCAAGGTGGATACAAGAAAAAGGATGATCAGTTGGAGAAAAGAAATGACAGATGCCGAAATCATTTTTCCACCTAAATAAACAATCGGATGACGGTTCGAGAGTATGATTCTATTAAATACATGCTGCTTTTTTTCCACATACGCTTTACTTGCAATCGTTGCTCCTACAAATAATACAAACATCACAGCCATACTGACTGTATAATATTGGAAAGATGTGATCGGCTCACGAGCAGAAATGGATTCTACTCCTCCGAACTCCCGTGCCTCCATCACCTCTCCTTCAGCTCGATCTGCCAAAACATCCCCATGGCCCAAATCTATTAACGCCTGAGATATTGCCGTTTCAAAATTCACTGTATTAACATAGCGATTCACAATGCTAAGAAATACATCTGTTCGAATCGAACTATAGTCCTTCACAGTCATTTTCAGTTCACTGCCATCCCCTTCATTTAATAGCATTTTTTTTAGGGAATGGTACGTGAAATCTTCAGGAATCAACAATATTGCGGTGACATCTTCGTTTTTCAATGCTTCCTCTGCTTCGGAAAAATCAAGTTCTTCCACTGTCACCATGTTGCTGACACTTTCATTATTCATTAGGTCTTCCAACATGGTATAAGGTTTTACTTCCTCTACAACTCGTTCCAATTCCATCATCACTTCTGGAGGCATCCCCATCGTTTCCAAATCTTCTATAAAATCAATCACACCCTGCTCTTCATCGTCCTCTATCACAAAAGCAACATCCATATGGAAGTCCGATGTATCCCCACCAAGGATCCCCCTTAAAGCGAAGCTCAGAATAACGATTAATAAAATTGGCATGAGCAGGAGAATCATTAGTTCTGTTCGATCACGAAGCAGAACGAGAAGATCCTTTCTTAAAAAGTTTCCCATCTTCTTCACCTCAATCCCTTAGCTTTCGACCTGTAAGGTGTAAAAACACGTCTTCTAACGATGGTACCTGCACATTAACATTTAAAATTTGTGCCTGATGACGTTCCGCAGCCTGAAAGATACTACCGAGTAACTTGCTTCCCTTTGGTACGATCAACTTCAAGCCCTTCTCCGTTTCAATCGTCTGACGGATTCCATCGTGCGACTGCAAGTCCGTGACCAAGTCTGGATAAGGCCGGTCTAGGTCGATCCAGATCGTCTCCTCACCGGACAAAATGCTCTTTAATTCATCCTTTGTTCCGGATGCAATAATCTGACCGTGATCCATGATGTATACACGGTCACACAGTCGCTCCACTTCCTCCATGTAATGACTTGTATACAGTACGCTTAGGCCCTTCTCTTGGTTAAGATGCCTTACCGTATCCAGGATGTGACTCCTTGATTGGGGGTCAATCCCCACAGTCGGTTCATCCATAATAAGAAGTTCTGGTTCATGAAGCATCGCTGCAGCCATATTAATTCGTCGTTGCATTCCTCCTGAGTAGGTTTTGACAATTTCTTTTTGTCGCTCCTTCAGACCGACAATCTCTAGTACCTCCTGAATTTTCGATTCTAGCTCCTTCCCTTTCAATCCATATATTCTTCCAAAAAACTTCAAATTTTCATAGGCAGTCAGTTCGTTATACAAAGCAATTTCCTGTGGAACAACACCTAAGACATTCCGAATAATCCCTGGATCCTTCAAAACACTTTGGCCCTTCAGCTTCACATCGCCTGAAGTAGGTTTGATGAGGGAGGAAATCATGGAGATGGTTGTAGATTTCCCTGCTCCATTCGGGCCTAATAACCCGACCGATTCCCCTTTATCCATATATAAATTAACACCGTCTACTGCAGGCTTTCCCTTAAAAACTTTTTTCAGCTCTTCTGTTTCAAGCATGCCACTACCTCCTTTTATCGTAAAACGCTTTTTTCATAAGATTAACCCTTGCATTCGCTATTGGTGGACGTTATTTCATGTCTAATATAATTCAAAGTATATACATAAAAAGACAGTGCTCCCACTGTCTTCAGTCATCAGATTTTTCATTTTGCATGACTTAAGTCATTTTATTATTAATAGCTCTCCGACATTGATCCTAATAAAGGCTTAAACAAGGTTATGTCTGATCGCATAAATCGCAATCTGTGTGCGGTCTCTCAGCTCAAGCTTATCGAGGATCGTGGTAATATGATTCTTTATTGTACCAACCGACAAGGCCAGTTCCTCTGAGATTTCTTTGTTACTTCGCCCTTCGCCAATTCGGCGGATAATATCCAACTCTCTCGGTGTGAGAGTTGGATTCACATCTTGTGTTCTCTCTTGTTGTTTGAGGAGACGGGGCATTACTTTTGCTGCTACTTGGTCTTGCAAGGAGAGACCGCCGGCCAAACAACTTCGAATGGCCTTGATGAGTTCCTGTGGTTCCGCATCCTTGAGCATATAACCACTCGCTCCACTCTTTAGAGCTTCCAATGCATATTCGTCGTCATTGAAAGTCGTTAACATGAGTACTTTACGGTTTGGCCAACGGGAGTGGATGATGCGGGCCGCTTCCAATCCATCCATTTCAGGCATTCGGATGTCCATAATAATCACATCAAAATGTTGTTTTTCACAAAGGGAAACAGCTTCCTTACCATGACTCGCTTCCCCTGTTACCTTTATCTCTGAGTCTGTCTCCACCATCATTTTCAATCCTTGTCTAACCATCACCTGATCTTCAGCTAGTAATATTCGAATCACTCCATCTTCCCCCTTTTCGTTGCGAGAAGAGGTAACGTCCCGCGCACGATAAATTGTCCATCATATTGAGCGATTTCAAGTTTCCCGCCAGCATCCTCAATCCGTTCTCTCATCGAAGATAGTCCAAATCCTTCTTTGTACTGCTTTGGCGTTTTCACTGGGTTCGACACTTCAAATCGAAATACCCCTCCAGCAGGTGCTTCAAAGACGACTTCCACTTCACGGCCACCGGAGTGCCGCATCACATTTGTCAGGGCTTCCTGTACTGCACGATACACGGCGATCGCCTGTTCATTTCCTAATGGCGCCGTTAACGCACCATGTCTGATTGAAAACTGAATTCGCATATAACTCTCGGCTTCAAGTTTTCGAACGAGCCTGATAATCGCAGACAATCCACCTATTTCATCTTGTTTCAACGTTTTCACTGCTCGACGTGTTTCCTCAAGACTCTCCTTTGCAAGCTGCTTTAATTCTAGGAGCCGTGAATGAGCTCCTTCATCCGTTTGTTCCATTCGCGCTACTTCCAATTGCATGAGTAATGCCGTTAATTTATGACCGACAGAATCATGGATTTCCTTGGCAATCTGGTTCCTCTCTTCCTGCCTTGCAGCCTGCTCATCGTTTACGAGACGCCGCCTCATTTTTTTATACTCGCTCAATAGCGCTTCGTTCCTAGCTTCGATTTCATCTACCTTAGTTTTCGTTTGGCGATATGTCGCCAACGCAACCCCCACTAACAATGTATAAAGCACAATAAAGACCAGTGAATAACTAGGATACACGAAAAAATGAGGTGCAACCAAACCTACAAGCAGGATGCATCCGATTAGAATACTCTGCCAACCTTTGAGGTAAAACACCGACATCCCTGCTAAGATTGTAAAAACAAGGAGGGTATATGGATTCGTTGTTCCGCTGTTATCCGGCCATAGCGTAAAAACAGCCGATGCTGCCATCAAAGCCGTGATCATCGTAAAAATGAATGGATGCTTTTTAAATAAAGGTAACATAAAAAAAAAGCTAAAGAAGGCTGCACACCCCATGATCCGGTTTGGGATTTCTAAGAAACTCCCCTGATAATGCAATAAGGCAAATAGCCAAGATAGTAAGAGTAAAAATAGCCAAATCCAATATGTATACAAGCCCGTTTCCCACCTGCCTCATTTTGTTTGAGTAAAACCTTGTTATCTATTAGCTAGTCATATCATAGCAAAATAGGTCATACGAAAAAATAAAAATTTGAATAATGAGGCGAAGGTAAGAGATTCAATCGTTTAGTCTCATTTGTAGTAAGGGCTGACGTATCCCCCCATCTCCTCTTTTATATCGGCAGTTACTCCACCAATAAGAAGTGCTTGTTACTTGACGTCAGGTCACGGGCATCCTTGTTAAGTTTATTACCATAAAAAAGACGTAGGGAAACAAAAACTAACCCTTCGTCTTCTTAAGAAGTAACCTAATGGTTCTAGGTATTATTAGATAAATCTACATAATAAATAAAGTCATATCAAAAAACTTGTAGGTCTTACTTTAATCAGAATTGATACGATTCGGCTGGCAAAGGGCGACTAAAAGAATAACCCTGTATTTATATGAATGCTTTAGGGTTTACCCCATGTCGATTCTTCATTTAAGGAACTATAAAAAACAATCAACTATACTGTTCAATATAAAATGAGGTAGAAATGGGATGTTCAAGAAACATTGATAAATCCTCTGCTTCTTTAAGCGAACTAATACGAAATACCGTCTTTAAATACTCAATATTCTTAATATCACTTGAATCCAACAAAGCTGATCTACCTGTTTGCATGCATATGACAAGTGGTTTTCCAAAAAACATATCGGTATAAACTATCCCGAAATCATATCGAAAATGATCCGTTGTAAAACCAAAAAACCTTACATTAGCTTTTTTTTGCTCATCGTATAATTTTTCAAATAGTTCCATACTAACCCCTCCTTATTTATTACTTCTGTATGAAGTTTCCGACTAAGTAGCAGGTGAGATCCACTCAAGCAGAAAACTAAAAAAAGGATTAGGAAAATTGGAGAAGCTTTGTGTTGTAAGGCAAATAGGTACTGTAATCGCTCATAAAATTCGAAATCCTTTAACGACCAGTAAAGGATTTACACAATTACTAAAATCAATGGAAAATGAGAATAAACAGGGTTATACAGATTTGATGTGATCAGAGACCGAGTAAATAGAGAGTATTACAAATGAATTTATAAAGTAGCCACAGGTTGCGATTGAAGCGATGCCAACGGAAGAAGAAATTTTGATTCAAATCGATAACAGTGATTATCCGCACGTATGCATTCGTTTTTATCGGTCAAGGAGATGGATAGGGGATTCGAATGGAACGTATACCATATATAGGAGAACCTTTTTATAGTATACAAGACAAAGAGATCGTCTTAGGATTAATGATCTGTTATAAAATTGGTGAAACACATCAAGGAAAGATAGTGATTAATAGTGAAGTAGATAAACGAACAACTGTTGATGTCATTCTCCCTTTCTATACTTCTCAAAATAGAGATTTTTAAATCAACCCGTTTGTTCATTTTCCTATGCTGAAGCAAGTGAGTAGAAAAGCTATAGAGACTTATCCATATAGTCTAAATTCCTTGTCCCTTAAGGAGTTTTTTTAAGAGTAATAAAATAATTGTTTTTCATTTTTTCATTCATTTTACACCTTTTCGTTTTTATAAGAAAAAATAGGATGTTTCTCATAACTAGCACTTTATAGCTCTTTCAGTGGAGTCTCCTCCTACATGTTCGAATTTTGATTTTTTACTCCATTCTGCAGGAAAGTCATTTCCACATTTTTTACAAAAAACAGATTTCATCTCAGAGATACAGACAACACTTTCACCTTGTTCAAAGTACCGAAAACAGTCATGGCAATACCAAGAATTAGTTTCCATTTCCATTTCACTCCCTTGAAAGAGGATATGAAGCGACCTTATTCATCCTAATTAGAAAAGTCGCTTAATTCGCCTAACTGATTTCATTGAAAATTCATTCAATCTTTTAAGCTTGTCCCATGTACAATTCTGTACACATTACATTTAACTGATTTACTGGTAACTCTCTTTTTCTTCATGGTTCAATTACGTCTCCTAAAATATAGCTATCTATTACCTCCCTTCTGTGTATCTTGTATTATTATAAATGATAACCTAAATATAGTGAACATTCGAAATAGTTAAATAATTTGTAGATTTATATGTTTTTCTAACTATTTCTTTCTTTTCCTATCGATTTCTTATATTTTAAATTTTCCGAATATAGTTTATGAAAATTTAATTGTTGAATAGCTTGGCTGTTAGTAACGTTTCCTTCCCAATCATCTAGAATTACAACCTCCATAACAAACCTCCATTTAGTTTGAAAGTTGTTGGTCAATATATTTTTTCACTAGCTCTTTATCTCCTAAGATTTTTGCTCGTTCTTGATCTTTTATTAATTTTTCTTTGCTCTTTCAAGAATTTCCTCTTCTTCTCATGCTCTCCCTTTTTAAAATTGATTTCGATTCTTTAAAAAAATAAAGAACGACGCTTCGATCCCCGTAGTAAAAATCCCAGCCGGAATGTCTAATGGATAAAAAACCGTCCGGACGACCAGGTGAGCACTAAATACTAGAGCACTACCTATTAAAGAGGAAACGAGAATCAAACTACCAAAAGGGCGTCCTACTAGTTTCCTAGCAATATAAGGGTCGATGAGACCAACAAAACCGATTGTCCCAGCGATAGACACAGCGAAACCTGCCAACAACACACTAAAAAGAAGCAAAAGAAACCGGTACAGCTGAACATGTTTTCCTAATCCGGTTGCAATATCATCCTCTAACTCTTGGAGACTCAGACTTCGAGCTAAAAAAAGCACTAAATTGGGTTATTATATATATCTTAAAATAGACTTAAAGAAATTAATTTACTCCTTAGTAATTTCTGAATATTCAATTGACTTTATCTTTATAATGGAATAAAATGTTATAAAATGCATATAAGCGGATGAATATTGCGGGAGAGACTAAACAATCGTTTAGCACCGAAGGAGCAAGTCCTCAAAAAGTGGACATCAATCTCTCAGGTAAAAGGACCACAATAGGACGCGTCTCTGGAGAGAGCCATGAGCCACCAAAGGAGTTAAACTCTCAGGTAAAAGGACAGAGAAAAATAGGAAACCCCCTATTTTTCTCTGTCTTTTTTTGTGGGGAAAAATAGGAATAACTAAAAAAGGGGGATTTATATAGAATTAATCAAATTTCACAAGCCTTTTCTTTTCAATTACTACTGAGGTCCATGTAGCTGATTGGATGTAAATGGCTACAGAAATCCTTAAAATGACTGTGGGGTCACATGGAACGGACATACCTATCCTGTTTTGCCACCCTCAAAATGTAAGCGCTTCATCATCGAATCGACTAACAGTCTATCAAAATCTAATCTATTAGGAGTGTTGGTATGGAAATATTGGAAATACTAAGTAAAATCAATAACGTATTGTGGGGTCCCCCCAGTCTCATCTTATTATTTGGGACAGGCTTATTTTTAACTTTTGTTTTAAAAGGATTGCAATTTCGCCGTCTCATCTATGCATTTAAGATCGGGTTTGGGAAAGAGGATAGTAATGATGCAACTGCAGAAGGAGATGTTAGTCATTTTAAAGCTCTTATGACGGCACTTGCTGCGACAATAGGGAACGGAAACATTGCTGGTGTTGCCACAGCTATCACACTTGGTGGCCCTGGTGCAATCTTTTGGATGTGGGTTGTTGGTTTACTAGGTATGGCTACAAAATATGGTGAAGCCCTGCTTGCTGTGAAATATCGTGTGAAAAATGATAGTGGCGAATATTCCAGTGGTCCGATGTATTACATCGAACGAGGGCTTGGCAAAAAATATAAACTATTAGCGGTTACCTTTGCCTTATTTGGTGCCTTTGCTGCTTTGGGTATTGGAAATAGTGTACAGTCTAATACCATTGCTGATGTAACAAGCAATAGTTTTGGTATTGTAAACTGGGTAACCGGCTTGATCTTAGTTGTCCTTGTGAGCTTCATTATTTTCGGTGGAATTCAGCGTATTAGTACCGTTGCTAGTTTCTTTGTTCCTATTATGGCGTTCCTTTACATAGGGGGAGCAATCATAATTCTTGCATTAAATTACGAGATGATTATCCCGGCTTTTAAGTTAATCTTTTATTATGCCTTTAACCCTGTGGCGGCGGCCGGTGGTTTCCTAGGTGTTGTTGTAACTGAAGCTATTCGTAACGGGGTTGCTCGTGGAATTTTTTCAAACGAAGCAGGTCTTGGTACAGCTGCTTTAATCGCTGGGAACGCACGTGCAGATCATCCTGTTAAACAAGCGCTCGTTGCCATGACCGGTACATTTATCGTAACGATTGTTGTATGTACAATGACTGGTTTAACACTGCTTATTACAGGGTTTTGGGATGCATCTGGCGGCTTAATTTCCGGTGTAACTCATGATGCAACACTTGAAGGGGGAGCCTTGACCAGCGCAGCGTTTTCTTCTGTTCTAGGTGTAGTTGGTGAATATATTGTTTCATTTTCAGTTATCTTTTTTGGCTTCTCAACAATCGTTGGTTGGTATATATACGGGGAAAAATGCTTTGAGTATTTAGCTGGCTCTAAAGGACTTGCAGGTTATCGTCTTGTTTATATTGCTGCTTGCGGTATTGGGACAGTTGCTAACCTTACAACAGTCTGGGCATTTGCTGATATGGCTAATGCCTTAATGATGATTCCAAACTTAATTGCCCTTCTCCTTCTTTGGAAAGTTATCGTAGCTGAGACAAATGATTACTTCACTAATTTCTACGGTAATGTTAAAGTTGCTCGTTCTGAGGAAAGAGAAATTAGTTAATCGAGTAAGAGGAGTTGATTAATCAAACGATCTCTTCATTACTTTACGTACTGTTTAATATACCGTGGTTCAATTAAATATGAAGTAAATATTCATTCATATAAACTTTTTAACCCTCGATTTCTCCAATAGGAGTTATTGAGGGTTTTGTCTAGGGCTTATCTTTTAGTAAATAGTGATTTAATAATTACCCATTTTTCATTGAGTCCATTATTTTAGCCATACGCCCTATTCTAAACGTTAAATGATAGGAATCTTATACTCCGCTGATCCCCTTTTTTCTCCTGATGTTTTTCCATTAGTATAGAAAAAACAGCCATAACCATCACAAAATTGGTTGGCTGCTATAATATTTTTTGTTATATAAAAAAACAACCTTTTCTCTTAATGCATGACATGATAATACTAACTCACGTAAATACAATCGTTTTATTACCATGAACAATTACTTTATCTTCAACATGCCAGGAAACGGCTTGAGCAAGGACAAGCCTTTCCACATGCCGTCCGGCAACCTTTAATCCTTCTACAGAATAACGATGATTCACACGCTTTACATCTTGCTGAATAATTGGTCCTTCATCAAGATCATTCGTTACATAGTGTGCAGTTGCTCCAATCAATTTCACCCCTCGGTTAAACGCTCTCGCATAAGGGTTTGCTCCAACAAATGCGGGTAAGAACGAATGATGGATGTTTATGATTTGATTGGGATATTGGGCTATAAAAGTAGGAGAAAGAATTTGCATATACCTTGCTAAAACAATAAAGTCTACTTTCCCTTCCAACAGCTCTAGTGCTTTTTTTTCAGCAACCTCTTTCGTTTCAGAAGAGATTGGGATATGATAAAATGGGATTCCATATCCTTCAATTACTTCTTTCAAATCCTCATGATTACTAATAACCATCGGGATGTCTACTTGAATTTCGTTAGATTTCCAACGCCATATTAGCTCCATCAGGCAATGATCAGCTTTAGAAACAAAAATGGCCATCCGCTTTTTCTTTTTCTTACTACTCAACATCCAATCCATTGGATATTCTTCTGCCATCAAATGTAAGTCCTTTTCAAGTAAACTAAACGAAGAGTCAAAGTCTTCTAAGTCAAACTCAATCCTCATAAAAAACATGCCTGATTGTGGATCAGTTGTATGTTGGTCAAATTGGATAATATTTGCTTTGTGTTCTAACAACAAATTAGATATTACTGAGATAATACCCGGTTTTTCTGGACATGTAATTAACAGTATAGCCTGATCAATATTTCTTTCTGTAAGCATTGTTATCCTCCATCCTTTTAGGGTCCGTATGTAAAACTATTAAAAAGTTATAGTTTTTGTTCTATCTCCAACACTTTTTTAGCTCCCTCTCTAAGCATGTATTTCCTGACCGTCTGCTGCTAATGCAGCTTCACTAATCGCTTCAGCTAATGTTGGATGGGGATGAATTGTATGTACAATATCCATAGATGTTGCATCTAATACTTGAGCAAGTCCTATTTCTGTAATCATATCGGTTACATGAGGACCAACCATATGTGCCCCTAACAGCTTATTTGACGTTTCTTCAACGACAAGTTTGACAAAACCATCTGATTCACCAAATACTAGAGCCTTTCCGATTGCCCGAAATGAAAATTTTCCAATTTTCACTTTATACCCTTTCTTTTTTGCCTCTTCTTCTGTAAAACCGACACTAGCTACTTCTGGATTACTGTAGACACATTTTGGAACTAGAGCCGAATCAAGCGGTGAAGGTTGTTTACCTGCTATATGTTCAATTGCGATGATTCCTTCATGTGACGCAACATGGGCAAGTTGAAGTCCCCCAATCACATCACCGATAGCATAAATATGAGGATCACTTGTTTGATAATACTGGTTTGTTTGAATAAATGAACCGCCCATATTAATTTTAAAGTTAGTAAGACCAATTCCACTAACATTCGGTATTCGTCCAACGGATACTAATAGTTTATCTGCAAAAAATAGAGTTTCTTTTCCTTTATGCTCTGCTTTGATCGAAACACCTTCCCCTTTTTCTACCGTTTGCGGAAGTACCTTCGCATCGGTTACGATTTTTACACCTTTTTTCTTCATTAAACGCTTTACTTCCTTTGAGATATCTTTATCCTCTGTCGGTAAAATGCGGTCAGCATATTCAATCACAGTTACTTCTACTCCAAAGTCAACGAGCATTGATGCCCATTCGATCCCAATGACTCCACCGCCAACAATAATAATCGAATTTGGGAGGACTTCCATTTGTAGTGCTTCATCTGAAGTCATTATATAGTTCTCATCCGCTTCTAGACCAGGAAGAGTTCTTGGACGAGAACCTGTTGCAATTAAAATATTTTGGGTTTTTAGTGTAATCTCTTGTTCTTCATCGTTCATTTCAACTAAAACATCTTTAGACTGTAAAATACTTCCTTTCCCCTCGTAAACATCGATTTTTCCTTTTTTCAATAATTGTTGTACCCCTTTAAATAAACGATTTATAATTTCTTCTTTCCGAGACTGTACCTTTGAGAAGTCCAGCCCAACTTCAGGAGCAATAACACCAAACTCTTCTACCTTCTTTGTATTTCTATATACCTCTGCACTCCTTAATAATGCCTTGCTCGGGATACACCCCGCATGTAGACATGTTCCACCGACATTCCCTTTTTCAATCACTGCAGTTTTCAATCCTAATTGAGATGCACGGATGGCAGCGACATATCCGCCCGGTCCCCCACCAATGATGACAACATCATATTCTTTTAACATTGAGTTTCTCCTCCTTTTGCAACTACTTAATATGAAAATACATAACTATAATCCTATGACTCTTCCTTTTCATTTCTACCCTACCAACCACGATCTTGCATTCGTTCAGATATCTGTAAGTTTGAGATTTCAATCCCTTTCATTGCATTACCTAATCCTTTTGATAGATTGGCAATTAATTCATAGTCTTCATAATGGGTAGTTGCCTCAACAATTGCCGTTGCAAATTTTTCTGGATGATCAGATTTAAAGATACCAGACCCAACAAATACACCATCTGCCCCTAATTGCATCATGAGAGCCGCATCAGCAGGGGTTGCGATACCACCTGCAGCAAAGTTTACAACTGGTAGCTTCCCAGTCTCTTTAATTTGAAGTAATAAGTCGAATGCCCCCCCAATATTTTTGGCTTCAGTCATTAACTCATCAGTGGACATAGATGCAACTTTCTTAATTTGTGCTTGTATCATGCGCATATGCCGTACCGCTTCAACGATATTCCCTGTACCAGGCTCACCTTTCGTACGAATCATTGATGCCCCTTCGCCAATACGACGAGCAGCTTCACCCAAATCACGAGCACCACATACAAACGGAACTGTAAAGTCACGCTTATAAAGGTGATATACTTCGTCAGCTGGTGTTAAAACTTCACTTTCATCAAGGTAATCAACACCCATTGCTTCAAGTACTTTTGCTTCAACAATATGGCCAATCCTTGCTTTTGCCATGACCGGAATTGAAACGGCATTCATCACTTCTTCAATAATTCTTGGATCTGCCATACGGGCTACACCACCGGCTGCACGAATGTCAGCCGGTACACGTTCTAGTGCCATAACTGCTACAGCACCTGCTGTTTCTGCAATCTTTGCTTGTTCTGCATTGACAACGTCCATGATCACGCCGCCTTTTTGCATTTCTGCCATACCTCGTTTAACTCGATCTGTTCCCGATTTTTGCATTATATTTTCTCCTCTTACTCAATTTCAATTGAACATGCACTTGATTCAAAGCTTTCCCCAACAAGGAACCCCTGTTCATCTGAATAATCAATTTGTGTCGTTTCATCCAAATAACGTTTTGTGAATTGATCAATATAAAGTTGAATTCCTTCATATTTAATAACTGTATCGTTTCGTCGTGGTTCATCAAAAACAAGTGAAAACTTGATCGACACCCCACACCCTCCAGCTACATCGGCATCAATTCGAGGTGATTGCTCTTTTTTAAATTCTACACCTTTTAACTTGTTTAATGCCGCATCTGTTAAAGTAATAACCATCGATCCCTCTCCTTTCTCACTAATATCCGTCTTCAAGCTTCAACATTTACCTCGCAGCAGCTTGGACCTGTTCATCAGCATGATAAGAAGAGCGAACGAGTGGTCCTGATTCACAATGACTAAAACCTTTCGATAAGGCAATTTCTTTTAATTCATCAAATTCTTGTGGACTCCAATACTTTTGTACTTTTAAATGTTTTTTCGTTGGCTGCAAATATTGACCAATTGTCAAAATGTCAACCTCATTAGCGCGAAGATCTTCCATTGTTTCAATGATTTCTTCTCTCGTTTCTCCAAGACCAATCATAATACTTGACTTTGTTGGAGTAGTTGGGCTAATTTTTTTTGCACGTTGTAAAAACTGAAGGGAACGCTCATATGTTGCACGCGCACGAACTGTTGGAGATAACCGTTTCACTGTTTCAATATTGTGATTTAAAATATCTGGCTTTGCATCCATTAATGTGTGTAAGTTTTCATATTCTCCATTCATATCAGACGGAAGGACTTCAATGCTACAAAATGGATTACGACGTCGTACTGCCCGAATTGTTTCTGCAAATATCTGGGCTCCGCCGTCTTTGAGATCATCACGAGCAACAGCCGTAATAACCGCATGTTTTAATCCCATTTGCTCTACTGATTCGCCAATACGTTCCGGCTCTTCCCAATCAAGCTCAGTCGGAAGTCCAGTTGTAACAGCACAGAATCGACAAGCCCTTGTACATATACTTCCTAGGATCATGAATGTTGCCGTTTTACGTTCAGCCCAACATTCGTGTATGTTAGGGCACTTTGCTTCTTCACAGACTGTATGAAGTTTTTTTTCATTCATCATCTTTTTTATTCCTGTATAATCTGCATTCGTATTTAATTTAATTTTTAGCCATTCAGGTTTACGAGCGTGTTTGATCGTCATATTATCACTCCTATGAATGTAACTTAAATGGAACTATAACCAGTACCTTCACATCCTCATTTTTGGTTTAATTTAAACCACCAGGAGTAAACTTCATTCCCGGTGGTTCATTTTTAACTTTAGAAATAGATTATGATTTTACTAGTTCTTTCTCCGTTGCTTCCACTTTTGTATAACGCAATATTGGTTGTCGTGCTGCTTGAACTTCATCCAATCGGCCAATTACCGTTGTATGTGGTGCATCCAAGACAATGCCTGGATTCTCTTCTACTTCTTTAGCAATTTGAATCATCACATCTGCAAATGCATCCATCGTTTCCTTTGACTCTGTTTCCGTTGGTTCGATCATCAAACACTCCTCTACATTTAAAGGGAAATAGATGGTCGGTGGATGGTATCCGAAATCAAGTAGACGTTTTGCCATATCAAGAGTTCTAACACCTAGTTTTTTCTGTCTTGATCCAGATAAAACAAATTCATGTTTGCAAATTTGTGAATACGGTGCCTCGAAATATGGCTCCAGTTTTTTACGAAGATAGTTTGCATGAAGTACCGCACTTTCAGATACTTGACGCAAGCCTTCAGGACCCATTGTACGAATATACGTATACGCACGAACTAGAATACCGAAGTTTCCATAATACCCTTTGACACGTCCAATCGATTGTGGATGACTCGAGTTTATTACGTATTTACCATTATTATTTTCAATGCGTGGAATTGGTAAATAAGGAATCAACTTTTCTTTTACACCTACCGGACCTGCTCCAGGACCGCCGCCTCCATGAGGGGTTGTAAATGTCTTGTGAAGATTTAAGTGTACAATGTCAAAGCCCATTTTCCCTGGTGTTGTTTTTCCTAAAATCGCATTTGCATTTGCACCATCATAGTACAGTAAGCCCCCTGCTTCATGAACAACTTTGGCAATTTCCACTATTTCTTTTTCAAATAATCCAAGTGTGTTAGGGTTTGTTAGCATCAATGCTGCCGTATCACTATCAACATGTTTCTTTAATTCTTCTAAGTCAACCAATCCATCTTTATTCGATGGTATCGTTACCGTTTTGTAACCAGCAACTGTTGCACTTGCAGGGTTTGTTCCATGCGCTGAGTCTGGAACAAGGACTTTTGTTCTCGTCTCCCCTTTTTGTTCATGATAGGCTCTTACCATCATTAAACCAGTCCATTCCCCTTGAGCTCCTGCAGACGGTTGTAACGTAACAGCATCCATTCCCGTAATTTCGGCTAATTCTTCCTGCAATTCATATAAAAGCTGCAACGCTCCCTGTACAGTTTCACCTGGCTGATATGGATGAATACGACTAAAACCTTCAAAACGTGCTACATCTTCGTTGATTTTGGGGTTGTATTTCATCGTACAAGAACCAAGAGGATAGAAACCGTTATCAATACCATGATTCTTGTTCGAAAGCGCTGTATAATGGCGTACAAGCTGAAGTTCTGAAACCTCTGGAAGATCTGCTGGTATATCACGAATTAAATGTTTAGGAAATTTATCTTGTACATCGACTTTGTCAACGTCACTTTCTGGAAGGCTTGAACCGACACGTCCTGGTTGACTGACTTCAAAGATTAGCTCGCTATACTCTACCATTTACAATCGCCTCCAACACTTCTACAAATTGTTTTATCTCTTCTTTTGTTCGTTGATCTGTTACAGCGATGAGCATACGATTGTCAAAGCCGTAATCATTTCCTAAATCAAACCCACCGATAATCCCCGCATTAAGAAGCTCTGCATTTACTTCCTTGACTGGAAGTGGAAGTTCAACAGTAAACTCATTAAAAAATGGTGATTTATTCAAAATCGTAAATCCTTTTTCTTCTAGAAGTTTAGCCATGTAGTTCGCTTTTTCTAGATTCAGCTGCGCCATATCACGCACCCCTTGCTTTCCAAGTGCTGTCATACAAATGGCAGAAGCAAGTGCATTCAATGCCTGATTTGAACAAATATTTGATGACGATTTGTCTCGACGAATATGCTGCTCACGAGCTTGCAATGTTAAGACAAACCCACGCTTTCCTTGCTCATCTGTTGTTTGCCCTACAATACGTCCCGGCACTTTTCGCATGAATTTTTTAGTGACCGCAAAATAACCGCAATGTGGACCACCAAAGGCCATCGGTATTCCTAGTGGCTGCATATCACCGATGACGATATCTGCACCTAGTTTACCTGGTGCTTGCAGGAGAGCTAATGCTAATGGGTTCGCACTTACGACTAATAGTGCTCCTTTTTCAGCGGCAATTTTCTTAATTTCTCTTAAATCTTCAATAGAACCGAAGAAGTTCGGGTATTGAACAATAACCGCTGCCGTATCCTTTTCAATCTGTTCTTGCAATTTTTCTAAGTCTGTCGTTTCCGTAGCAAGATTTACTTCTTCAACTGTATAACCTTGACCACGTGCTACTGTATCTAATATTGCACGCGATTCAGGATGAACCGCTTTCGATACTAACACTTTGGAACGTCTTGTTGATGCAACAGCAAGTGATGCAGCCTCAGCAAGTGAGGTAAACCCGTCATACATCGAAGAATTAGCAACATCCATTCCTGTTAATTCACAAACCATCGTCTGAAATTCAAAGATCGCTTGTAACTCACCTTGGCTGATTTCTGGTTGATATGGTGTATATGCTGTGTAAAATTCGGAACGAGAAATCATATGATTAACTACGCTAGGAATGTAGTGATCATACGTACCGGCACCAAGAAAAATCGGGTATTGATTTGCATTTTTATTTTTTCCTGCCATCTGATACATTTTTTTCTGAAGAACCGGTTCCGGATCAGCCTTTGGAATGCGTAACTCCCCTTCTAAACGAATGTCAGCGGGAATGTCTTCAAATAAATCATCAACAGAATTAACATTTAATAAAGAGAGCATTTCCTTTTGATCTTGTTTCGTGTCAGGAAGGTATCTGAAAGTAGCTGTCATTTTATTCCTCTCCTTCATTAATAAATGCTTCGTACTCATCTTCATTTAGTAATGCATCTAACTCTTCTGGATTTGATAGATCGACTTCTACTAACCAACCTGACTCATATGGATGCTCGTTAATTGTTTCAGGAGTATCCTCTAAGTCTGCGTTTACACTAACAACTGTACCTGATACAGGAGAGAAGAGTTCAGAAACCGCTTTAACCGACTCGATTGTTCCCATCGATTCATTCGCTATTACTTCATCATCAACTTCTGGATTCTCAACAAAGACAATATCTCCTAATGACTTTTGCGCATAATCAGTAATCCCGATTCTTACGCGATTTCCTTCAAGTTGTAATACCCACTCATGTTCCTTGCTGTATCGTAAGTTTGCTGTTGTAGTTGTCATAATTCTTTCATCCTTTCAAAACAATTCTATTTTTATATTTTCTTAGTTTTTATAAAAAACACTATAATACGATGCGAATACTTGGTTATTTGTTAAAACTTCATCGAAAAACAATAGCAACATCAACAATATGGTCACTTATCTTTTAAAGTTCCATCCATAATGCCAAGTTTCATTTATTAACTTAACCTTTTTTATAAAACGGTGATTTTACTACAACTGCATCAACCTTTTTCTTACGGATCTCAACTTTAAGCTGTGTTCCCAATTTAGCATGCTCCACAGATAGTAGCGCAAGTCCCAAGCTTTTCTTTAAAGATGGTGATTGTGTCCCAGAGGTAATAAAGCCAATTTCCTCTTCATTAGTAGCAGAAAGGACTTTGTAACCGTGACGTGGAATGCCCCTTCCTGTTATTTCAATACCAACTAATTTACGTTTTAATCCTTCTTCTTTTTGTTTTGCTAGAGCATTTTTACCGATAAATTCACTTTCTTTATTCGTTTTTACTGCAAAGCCAATTCCTGCTTCAAGCGGGCTGATTTCGTTAGTAAGTTCCTGACCATACAGTGCAAGACGAGCCTCGAAACGAAGGGTATCACGTGCACCAAGTCCACATGGTTTTAGACCCTCTTTTTTTCCTACTTCTAAAAGCTTATTCCAAAGTGATTCGGCTTTTTCTTCTGGCAAATAAAGCTCAAAGCCGTCCTCCCCAGTGTAACCCGTTCGAGATACGAGGACTTCGTTAATACCATCAATATTTACATTTTGAACAAAGTGGAAAAAGCCAATGTCCGCTAAATCTGTATTAGTTAACTTTTGTAAAATGTTTTCTGCCTTTGGACCTTGGATAGCAAGTTGTGCAATGTCATTTGAAATATTTTGGAGCCTTACCTCTCCTTCAACGTGCTGCTTCATCCAATCGAAATCTTTCTCTATGTTTGCTGCATTAATAACTAGTAAAAATTTTTCATTCTCCAACTTGTAAATTAGCAAGTCATCAACTGTACCACCGTCTGGATAGCACATTGCTGTATACTGTGCTTGATTGATACTAAGCTTTGTTACATCGTTTGTTACAAGGTAGTTAATATAGCTTTCAGCATCTTTCCCTTCAACGAGTACTTCACCCATATGAGAGACATCAAAAAGCCCTGCTTTCTTCCGAACCGTCTCATGTTCTTCTAAAATACTTGAAAACTGTACCGGAAGTGCCCAACCTCCAAAATCAATAACTTTTGCACCATACTTTTCATATGATTCAAAGAGTGGTGTACGGAGTAACATCGTTTCCTTACTCAATTTAATACCCCCAAGATTAAGATTTCTTACTAAATAGACGTTCTTTGACCTTTTTACCTGTTTCTGTCATCGCTAAGCCCCCAAGTGAAGTTTCCTTGAGTACCCGCGGCATATCTTTTCCGACTTTATACATTGCTTCAATCACTTCATCACAGGGAATGCGACTTTCAACACCTGCAAGTGATAAGTCCGCTGCTGAAAATGCGATTGATGTCCCAATTACATTTCGCTTAATACAAGGTACTTCAACAAGTCCTGCAACCGGATCACAAACTAAGCCAAGAAGCGACTTCATTGCAATGGCCGTTGCATTTACCGCTTGCTTTGGTGTACCGCCTTTTAATTCGACAATCGTTCCGGCAGCCATTGCTGTTGCAGAGCCAACCTCCGCCTGACATCCGCCTGCTGCCCCCGAAATAAAAGCACGATTGGCAATGATATAACCAAGTGCACTTGCTGTAAATAACCCCATGACTAAATCCTTGTAGGAGGTGCCATCATTTTTGTGAAGAGAGAACAACACTCCAGGTAAAATACCAGCTGCTCCGGCAGTTGGAGTGGCTACGATAACCCCCATCCTTGCATTGCTCTCAGATGTAGCAAGAGAAAAGGTCATCGCATCACTGATATAATTTCCCGATAACGATTTACCCCGTCTTACATAATCACCCATTTTCATTGCATCCCCTCCCGAAATACCACTCGGTGCAGGTGAGGGATCATTTTTTCCACTATCCACAGCTTCTTTCATTTTAATTAACCGTTCTTCCATCATCTTGATAATTGTTTCTTTATCTCTTCCAGACTTTCTCTCTTCCATCATTAGCATGACTTGGCTAATCGGCTTCTTTTCACGTGTACAGATTTCAATAAGCTCGCTCATTGACTGGATTTCCATCATATAACACCCTTTAGTACTGTCTCTTTCTTCATATCTTGATGATGGCGTGCTACAAGTGTTGATATTTCATCACTTGTACTCAAGCGAATATCTAGTAATTCATCATTAATCATAAAGATTTTTGATAAACCACCCCCTAGAGATGCTCCACCTACTTTCACCTCTATCCCCGCACGTTTCGCTGTTACGATTGTTGTATTTGGATGATCAAAATAAGGGCAGCTATCTTCAAGCTGGAATTTGTAGTTTAGTCCATATTCATAAGTCATCTTGATTGCATGTTTAATCCTAGAATCATCCGTATCCATCCCAAGCAAACCACCAAGAATCGCTTTATCTGTACCATGGCCTTGATGTGTTTCTGTAAAGGAACCGTAAAAAGTAATCTCTGCTTTTTCAGGACATCCACCTACAAGCTCGTGAACAAACTTGCCGATTGATACGACACCTGCTGTATGTGAACTTGAAGGTCCAACCATAATTGGACCAATAATATCAAAGCAACTTTGAAATTCCATAAGTGATTTCTCCTTTCTTACACAGTAATTTGCTGTTGAAATAACGGATAGGCACCACAAATGGCTTTTGTTGTTTCCTTTGCCTTTTTTAAAACAGTTATATCCCCTTTACTTTTCAAAACATCTGCGATTACTTTGGCGATTTTCTCCATTTCATCCTTTTTCATCCCCCGAGTTGTTAATGCTGCAGTCCCCATACGGATTCCACTTGTAACAAATGGGCTTTGAGGATCATATGGGATCGTATTCTTATTAGCCGTAATACCAGCCTCTTCAAGTAACTTCTCCGCTTCCTTTCCTGTTAAGTCCCATGGCCTGACATCTAGTAGTACAATATGATTCTCTGTACCTCCAGAAACAAGGGCTGCTCCTTCTTTCTTTAATGCTTCACCAAGTGTTTCAGCATTATCGATGACTTGTTTGGCATATTCTTTAAAACTTGGCTGTAATGCTTCTTTGAAAGCAACCGCCTTAGCTGCAATAATATGCATCAGTGGCCCGCCTTGAATTCCCGGGAAGACAGCTTTATTAATCTTTTTAATGATTTCTTCGTCATTTGTTAAAATGATACCGCCACGAGGTCCGCGTAATGTTTTATGTGTAGTACTTGTAACAACGTCAGCATAAGGGACTGGTGATGGATGTAATCCTGCTGCAACAAGGCCAGCAATATGTGCCATATCCACCATTAAAATCGCACCAACTTGAGTTGCAATTTCTTTAAATTTGGCAAAATCAATCTTTCTTGGATATGCACTTGTACCTGCAATAATTAATTTTGGTTTTTCTTTTTTCGCTATAACTTCTAGCTCATCATAATCAATCAAATGAGTATCTTCTCTCACCCCATACGACACAACATCAAACCACTTTCCTGACATACTTACTGGGCTTCCATGAGTTAGATGCCCACCGTGTGATAAATTCATTCCCATTACTTTATCACCTGGATTAAGCAAAGCAAAAAATACAGCTGTATTTGCCTGTGCCCCTGAGTGAGGTTGCACGTTTGCAAATTGAGCACCGAATAATTTGGTTAATCGTGCAATTGCTGCTTGTTCCGCTTCATCAACGTATTCACAACCACCATAATAACGTTTCCCTGGATAACCTTCCGCATATTTATTTGTCATCACACTTCCCATTGCTTCTAGTACGTCTGGGCTTACAAAGTTTTCAGATGCAATTAACTCCAATGTACTGTGTTGACGCTTTTTTTCATTTTCAATTGCTTCAAAAATGAATGAATCGTTATGTTTTAAACTCATTCATACCCCTCCTAAAGTTGTTTTTGGATATCTGACTTATAAACTTGCTGCTCCTTTATTAAGGGAGCTGATCCGCTATCTTTTTTTATCCATGAAAAAAAGGACAAAGAAGGTAGCTGGTTTCTCTACCTTCTCTGTCCTTTTTGCAAACAAAAAAGGACAGAAAAAGATAGCACATATTCTCTACCCTTCTCTGTCCTTTTACCTGAGAGTTTAACTTCATTATTAACGAAGCCTACCCCTTTGGTGGCGTTTTATAACGCGCTCTCCAGAGGTGCGTCCTGTTGTAGTTCATCTACCTGAGAGATTGGTCCCAAGGGTCTTTTTGGAACTTGCTCCTTCGGTGGCACTTGCTTTTACACTCTCCTACAACAATCATCCGCAATATATTCAATTATTAATTAAGTTTAGAATAACGGCTAAATTTATATATGTCAACCACCTTTTTCCATTATTTTCACTATTCTAAAAAGTAGTAACATTATAAAAATATATCATTTAAACTGTTTTTTCTAGTTCAGAATGATGACTTTGTTGAAAATAACTACACACCACTTGTCCAACTGATTTAGCTGCAACTAAAAGTGAGTCTTCATCAATATCAAACTTCGGATGATGATTAAAATAAGCTTTCTCTACTACTTTTGGTTTACAGCCAATGAAAAAGAATGTTCCAGGAATTTTTTCTAGATAGTAAGAAAAATCCTCCGAACCTGAAAACTTAGGAAATTCGATCACTTGCTTTATATCTTGGTCATCCATCTTTTCAATACTTGATTTTACAAACTCAGTAATTTCCGGATGATTATATAAAGGCGGGTAATTATTCGTAAACGTAAAGTCACACGTCACCCCAAATTCAATTTCGATCCCTTTCACAATGCGGTGCATTTCTGTTTCAATGATTTGTCTTGCCTCAACTGACATGTAACGAGCATCGCCTTCCAGTTCAATCCGGTCTTTAATGACATTTCTTGCTCCTTTTCCATCAAATGAGCCAACAGTAATCACCCCAACATCAAATGGATTTAACCTGCGACTTATGATAGTTTGGATGGCGGTTACAAAATGTGCACCAGCCACAATTGGATCGTTTGCCAAATGTGGCGATGATCCATGACCTCCATTTCCTTGAATCCCTAACACAAAACGGCTCATCCCAGCCATTGAATACCCGCTGTTAAAGCCTACGGTCCCAGCAGAATCGACTGGCATTAAATGAGTACCAAAAATATGATCCACATCATCAATAATCCCCGAATCCAAAATACTTTTTGCTCCACCCGGTGGCATTTCTTCGGCATGCTGATGAATAATTTTGATTGTACCTGATAACGATGATTTCAATTGAATGAGACAATCAGCAAGTACCATCAAGTAAGCGGTATGCCCATCATGCCCACACGCATGCATCACACCGTCATTTTTAGATTTAAATGGCACATCAGTCTCTTCTTTAATGGCCAGTGCATCAAAGTCCGCTCTTAAAGCAATCGTATTTCCAGGATTCTCACCTTTGATTGTGACCACAATTCCAAACCCATTCCCTACATTACGTTCAATGTCTACATCTTTTCCTTCATAAAATTCAGCAATAAAATTCGCTGTATTTGCCTCTTCAAATGAAAGTTCAGGGTATTGATGTAAATAACGTCTAATGTTAATCATTTCTTCATTTCGTTCTTCCAACATTGTCATTAATTGTTTTCTCATAGAAAAAGTTTCCCCACCCTTGATTACTAGTTATTTTTTATTAGTTTCAAAATGTTTAATAGGAAAGCTTATGTAAATATGATTATGACTGGTAGTACCTTTCCTCTTAAAACGTTATACAGAAGCTTTTGCTTCATTCCTCTTTTCTAAAAAGAGGCAAATAGTTATAGTCAAAATAATACATAGTAACATTTTCATATAGACAACTAGTGCTGTTAGGTTAATCACAAATCCAATCGCGAGTCCAATAACACCATAAGTGGGCTTTTTCATCGCGAACTGAGCCAATACGCCTCCAAAAATAGCTGGTAAAATAAACGGAAACACTTGTTGGATATGCTCTGGTATTTTTGAAACTAGCACGGCTCCTACAAGAATCATCGGAATAAGAAATACTTTATTTACTAATGATGCAGCACCTATTGCAAGGGTCGCTGTTATTTCACCTTTTTTGGTTCCTGGCTCTGCACCAATCGTATTTTGAGCAGCTGCTGCAGCTGGTAAACACATATTTCCAACATTCCCTGTTAGAAAACCAATATAAGTACCTGATACACCTAAAATGGTGTAATACATGATTGGTTCGAGCACCCAGACAACAGCAATAATTCCTGCATAGGCGAGAAATCCGCTCAATATTACACTCCAACCAGGATGATGCCCTAAGAAAAATGAAAGAACTACCGGCAACGATAACGATAAGATAATCGCAGCCCAAACTGTTAGTCGACCCCAAAAATGGGCTCTTGAATGAAACTGTTCTATTGCTGAACTACTAGTATCGCTAACTGTTGTCTTAATTGTATCTTTCAAACCCATAATTTACCCCCCTGTCATTAGACAAAGATAAAGTAACCCACAACTAAGCTAGTAAGAATCGATAGTCCTAGTGACCATTCACGTATCCAGTTCTTCTTTAGCTTGTCCGCTAATGCAGTTAAACCTAACATTGTAATACTCGCTGTTAGTACAGCTACAATATATTCAAATCCCTTAACCATTTCAGCACTTGCTAAATTCCCGAATGCAGCTACCATTGCAGCTGTTGCAATAATCATCATAAGCTTTTTATTTTTTTCATTTTTATTTATGATTTTCTTTTCAATCTTACTCATTGACTTCGTAGCCAATGCAACAAACACTAACCAGCCTACCCCACCTAAACATAATGTCCAAACAACTGCTGTAAATGCTTGGGTATTAAAGCTCGTACTTCCTAATTCAGAACCATAAGCATTTGCACCTAGACTTGCACCAACCGATTCAATCGGAGCAGATCCAATAATTCCAATCCTCATTAACGTCAGGGGCTCCCCCAGAAACGGAATCAAAGATAAAGCAACAATAACAATGGCGAATGAAGGACCAATTGCTGAAATGGCTCCCGTTTTTATTGCGCTATTAAGCTCACCTTTTGTCATACCAATTTCTTTACCTGCATCCTTTGCTAACAGAATAAACTTAACCGCTTGAAAAATGACCACAGCTAAAATCAAGAGTGCAATAACCCAAACTAATAAACCACTAGCTAACCTCATTGCCTCTTCCATCGACAGCACCACCTTTTCTCTTCTTAATTAACACTTACTAGTAACCTCCTATACCTAAAAGCAGTATTAGGGACATTCACCAACACATTGTATTAACCCTTATTTCACACAGAAAGACTCTATTTAGATGGCACTGAAAAAGGTTGATTTGTACCTTTTCAATGCCATTGCTACATTAATCGAGACATTGAAAAAGGTTGGTTTGTACCTTTTTCAGTGGCTTCCTCTATTTATCCCCCCTCTTACTTGATAACGCTTTCAAAACCAACAAAAAAATAATCAGGATATCAAAGCTGCTATAATTCAGGTTAAAAATTAGGAATTAAGTTAGTTTCCTATTCTAGAATGTTTTGATTTTCCGACTTTATCTAGTGATAGTGGTGTGCGTGCTATGGAGGAGTAATTCGTATTTTTCTTTCTATACCGAATCTTAATATTCTGTCTTTTCTTACTACACTTTTTACTATACACTTGAGATGACAATATTACAATGTGATAACATACATAATATCAGCTGTTTAAATGTATATTATTACACATCTATAGAAGGAGCACTATAAATGAATGAAATTGAGTACAGTCTTTTATTTTTAAAAGAGAAATTAGAGAATAGTCCATTTCAAGTGTGGGGATATAATTATTTCAAAAATGATCAGTACTTAATTTATAATAACGGGGAACACGAGCCCCTCCCCCCTTCGATTCTCTATTCAAATGAGGAAGAAAACTCATTAAAGATAGGAAAAGAAAGAAACAGAGTGGTCCTATCTTATTTTTACCCTGAGGGAAATCAACTAAATGTGTGTATTTATTCGCAATCAATACCTTTATCTAAAGAAGAAATTCAGTATTTATATTACTTTTTCTACCTTTTTCACACGAAAGAAATTATCGAAAGAAAAGATAATGAACTATATAATCTCATCAATAGTATTCACTCGATAACCTCTAGTCTTGATCTTGATGAAGTACTGGAAAAGATAATAAGTAATGCTCTTAAAGTAATTCCTGCTGCTGAAGCAGGTTTATTATTTCTTTATGATCAAGCAAGTGAAAAATTAATACCTAAAGCACCGATCGGATTCAATAACACCATTTATAATGTGAAATTTAAAGTTGGGGAATCCATTACTGGTAAAGTATTTGAAGACGGGAAAGGTAGAATATTTAATTCAAAAAAAGACGTATATGAAGAAATGGCTAAATACAATATCTCAACTGTAAACTTTGATTATATTACTGCTGGGAAATCTCCTGAAGCAGCAATGTGTGTGCCTGTCTCAATTGAAGACAAAAGAATTGGTGTCATGATTATTCATCAATGGAAGCAAAAAAAAGTATTCGTCGACCATGACTTACAATTGTTGCAAGGATTTGCCGAACAGGCTGCGATCGCTATTCAAAATGCAAAATATTATACAGTAGCAAATCAAAGGTTAGTAGAGGTTACAGTGTTAAGTAAAGAACTTCAAGAAAAAAACATGCAACTTCAAAAAAGGTACGAGGTACACCAAGCATTAATCAGTATATCTCTGCAAAATCAGGGATTTGAAAAAATTATTTACGAACTCAATCATATGATTAAACCCTCAATATCTTTTTTTAATGCACTTGAGAATAAATTCTGCTCTAGTAAAAGAACACAACCTCCTTTCAGTATTTTTGAAATGAAAATAATGTTTATGGAAAAACGCAATTCATTACATGTTACTGTAAGTGACTATGATAACAATAGTTATTTACTTTACCCAATTTATAACGGTATTGCTTTTCTGGGTTGCTTTATTGTTCATTTATCAGAGCCTTTATCTAAGTCTGACCAAATGACCCTTGAGCAAGGCAGCTCTGTTTTAGCTCTAGAATTAGTCAAAAAACAAACAATTACTGAAATCTTTTATAAAAAAAGACATGAGCAATTTCAAAGTTTACTTAGCTATAAGGATAACGAGCATTTATTACAACAAGCAAATGAAATCGGGATAAACATATCATCCTATTGTTTTATCGCTATTTTTGAGATACCGGTATACTCTGATTTACATCTACTTGAGATTGAAATACATCAACTAGTTTCTAAAATAAAAAATGAACTAGTCATTTCAGATAAATTTATTTATGGATTCCATAATAAAATCACATTACTTGCATCAAGTATAGAGCTTGATGACCTCAATCATATACAAACTAAGATTCATTATATTAAAGAGGAATATAAAAAAAGTAATAACTCTCTCTTTCGAGGTGGGATCAGCAGTACTTATAAAGGGCTAAAAAATGTCAAGAAATGTTACGATGAAGCAACTAAGACTCTATCTTATTTAGCTGATCGTAATAGAAATGATATTATTTGTTACGAAGATATTGGTTTGAATCGTTTATTTTTAAATCAATCCTCTCAAGAAATAGAACAATTTGTACATGATGTCTTATCTCCCTTGTGGTCTGATAACGATAGAAACAAAGATTTAGAAAAAACTCTCCTTTCTTACATCGAATACAATCGTTCTGCTACAAAAACAGCGAATGATCTGCATATTCACATTAATACGCTTTATCAACGCCTTAAAAAAATTGAAGATTTGCTTCAAATTGACTTTCAAAATAATGAGGATGTATTAAAAATACAATTAGCTTGTCACTTAAAAGCAACCTATCACCAATCATAGCGTCAAAAATTACCCAGGAAACTTACTTACTTTTTCTGGGTAATTACAGTCTAGAATCTCTTTTTCTCAATTATACAGTGTACTTATTATGAGGTTGAGAGTGGTATTTAAAATTTGATTGTCACCTGGTTCATCATTAAATGGATTGCCTTTTTTCCGATTCAATTGGATCATATGTAAAAGAAGGGATCGAACTAGCAAAACAATGTGGTTTCAACTATATTTTCTCTTTTGAAAAGAGGAGACCTGTTCCTATTAAGATTTAATAAGATTATTTAAAATCTCCCTGTTCATTCAACACAGTAAGACCAGAAATCTTCGTTCCTCACCAGAAACAAAACAAAGACCTATGCGTAAGTACATAGGCCTTTATTTTATGATGATTGCTTCTCTCTCAGTTCTATCGGATACACAAGAATTTCATCAAAGTAACTAAAATTTGTTTTCTCTAGGATGTAGCTATACATTTCACTTGGGAACTCAGAAGCTGCAAATGGACTATTTTGATACTCATAAAGATAAAGGTAAAGGGCTGCTAAATCGGGTCTATCTTGAAAGAACGCTCGTACATTCTTTTCAATCATCTGTTCAATGTATGCTTCAATTTTTTGTTCATCTTTTTCAAATTTCTTGTATAAATCAATTCGATAATCAAAGAACTCCTCATAGAAATTTCCACTTTCATCTTCTAGAAAGACTTCAATAAAACCTCTATTCATACTAAATGACTCCACATACTCTCGGAAATATTTATTCTCCGAATAAAGCTCTAGGGATTTACTTCTTGCTTCAGCCTCATCACTTGCTTCAACAATGAACGTCTCTTCTTGATCAACATCACTACTAGGAAAAACTAGAAAAGTCGGCATATCTATTTCCTCCTTTTTACAACAAGTACCTAAATGGATATATTTACTTTATCTATTTTTCTAATAGTTGTGGTATAAATGGTAAGAAAATCTTGCTAGGAAAATTGCTTCTTCGTTAAGCTGTATCGTTCTCTGATGCTGACCCCCATGCTTAGTTACCCCATTAATATCTCACGAATATCCTCTTCTGTTAAGGCAACTGACCTTTGCTCTTCTGAATCCACAATCTCCGCAACAAGATCTCTCTTTTTCTCCTGCAGCTCATTCATCTTTTCTTCAATCGTACCACGTGCTACTAGCTTGATCACTTTCACACTTTTTTCCTGCCCCATTCTGTGTGCTCGATCTGCCGCTTGTTCCTCGACGGCAGGATTCCACCATAGATCATATAAGATAACGGTGTCCGCCCCTGTCAGGTTCAGTCCTGTTCCCCCTGCTTTCAAGGAAATCAGGAACAGCTCTCTCTCCCCATCATTGAATCGATGGCAAAGATCCAATCGTTCCTCTGAAGGAGTCTGCCCATCAAGATAGAAATAAGTATGTCCTCTTAATATGAGCTCTCTGCCAATTAGTTCAAGCATTTTCGTGAATTGGGAGAAGATCAGCACTCTTCTACCCGCCTGTCTTGATTCTTCAACGATTTGCAGAAGCTGTTCAAATTTCGCTGAGCTTCCCTTATAGCCATCTACAAACAAAGCGGGATGACAGCAAATTTGGCGCAGCCTGGTTATTCCTGCTAATATTTTTATTCGGTTTTTTCGCAGTGTATCCTTATCAAGGTGCTTTACGGTTTCATGCCTGAGCTTTGCTAAATAAGCCAGATAGAGCTTCTTTTGTTCAGGGAGCAGTTCGGCTGTTACAAGTGATTCCTCTTTCTCAGGTAACTCGGAAAGCACATCCTCTTTTATTCTACGCAGTAAAAACGGGCGAACTCTTGTAGCAATTTGTTTCCTCGTTAGCTGGCTGTATTCTTTTAATCCTTGGAATAGCTGAGGAAAGACGACATGATAAATCGACCAAAGTTCTTCAACTGAATTTTCAACCGGTGTTCCTGTCAGCCCAAAGCAGTGTTCGGTCTTAATTCTTTTAACGGCTCGAGCGGTTTGGGTTACCGGGTTTTTAAACGCCTGAGCTTCGTCAAAGAAAACCGTATGAAACATTTGCTTTTCATACCATTTGATATCCCGCCGGAGTAACGGATATGACGTAATGATGATATCTTCTTTCGGATCCTTTAGAAGCCGTTCTCTTTCTTCTTTCCTTCCATCGATCACAACCGCTTGTAGTTCAGGTGCAAATCTCATGATTTCACGTAACCAGTTATACGTTAAGGAGGATGGACAAACAATTAGCACAGGTTGGCCGCTTTTGCGAATACGCTCAAGCTCTGAAACGATGAAGGTAATGCTTTGCACCGTTTTTCCAAGCCCCATGTCATCGGCTAGAACACCTCCAAAGCCATAGCTTGCGAGTGTCTTCATCCATTGATATCCGCGCTTTTGATAGTCTCGTAATACTGACTCGAAGTTTCTCGGTACCTCATATTCTACATTTCCAGGATTCAGCAGCTGATCAAGAAATTGTCGAAATGATTCCTCTGCCTTAAAAACATCGCTGTCCTCAATGGAATCAAGAAACTTGAGTCCTTGTGTGATAGGCACATTCAAACTAGCATCCCAGTCTTGATCTTGAGGCGGAACGGCATTCAAGAAACGTTGAATTTCTTCCATTTCTCTTGTCTCAAGCGACAGGAGCGACCCATTTTGAAGACGGTAATATTTACGTTTCTCTTCTAATGCCGCTAAAATCTCCTTAATCTCATTGTCTGCTACCCCGTTCATCTCGAATGTAAATGCCAGCCAATTGGTTCTTTCCTTTTGATTGACCTTCACTCTTATTTTCGGAAAAGCGTTCTTTTTAAAGATCCGGTTTCGTACAGCCGTTGTCGCATAGATTCGGACTTGTTGTTTAAGCTTCGGAACGACATGGTATAAAAATTCATATTCAAACAATTCATTTTGCATGAAATAACCGCCATCTGTTTTTGAAAACCCGCTTTGCTCCATTAATTGCAGGATTTCCTCTTCTTTTTCCAAATCTCTGATCACCATCGGGCCTTTGGCAATGTCTCGGCTTTCTAATGGTTGAATCATGATATTTTCATAATGAAATTCTAGTCCTGCAAGCAGTCGGTTTCTCAAACGATCCAAGTATAGCTTGGCAACAAGTGGGGCTTTCAACATCTCCTGAGACAACGCTTTTGAAAGGTGGACCTCACCAATTTTTTTCAGGCCAGGTACGATTTCAGTAAGAAAAAATTCAATTTCCCCTTGTGGAATCGGAACATGATTGTTACTTGGGGACGCTAGCATTTGCTTTAATTCAAATAATCGCTCGCAATCTTTTTCCTCTAGTTGAAACACTTTCCCCTCACACAACACCACACGATAAAGTGGCAAAACACTCATTCGTTCAAAACCTTTGATCGCCAATTGATGATCGGGACCCTCGGTTTCTTCAAGGGTAAACTGGATAGGAGGTGCTCCTTCCACCAGATTAAATTGTTCAAATTCATGTCCATCATGCATAAGCGAAATGAATGGGGCCTTTGAGAATAAAGGGATCAGGTCCTCCCAAGAGGATGGTGGAATCAGTAATATCTGATTCGTATCGGTAACCTCAGGCATTGCTTCGAGAAAGGCTTTTTCATCATGAATGATTCGGATAAGCTGTTGGATAATGGCATCTGTATCCTTTGAAAAACAGTGAATGTTTGGCTCATAAGTACCTACACTAGGCTTTCCTTGTTCCACATTTACTAGAAACTCGCGTATGTATGGTATTTTTGTCTTCTTGATCTCAACTTCTATTCCAAGCAAGGGCTGATTCTTTCCGGTCAAAACAGGTTTAATGATAAACCTGACAGTCAGAACCTCTCTTTCTTCAAAATAACGTTTCTGTCCACTTGATTGTGTTTGTTTTTCTTGAAAAAGAGAGATAAAGTCTTTTGTTAACTCACCATAGGTTGCTGGATTAGAATGAACACTTAAAGGGGATGTTTCTTGTCGTTGCAGATCATAAAGCGAAAGTAAAACTGCTGCGATATGCTGGCAGCTTTTTTGATAGTTGGCTAATGTCGGACAACTACACGTCATCTGAATGTCCCCAGCTTCTCCTTTTTCTATGGTGACATGAAAGTCTTCCTTCCCACTAACGGACGCTTCACAGAAATCAGGTCTATACTCTTGAAATGTCACTTTATTGGAGCGATAAAAAGAGTCCCCTTTTTTATAGGAGACCATACCGCATAATTCTTTAATTATCTTGTGAGTTAGTTTCATCTCCATGACTTCCGCTCTCTTCTTTAATTTGGTCTTACATAAACCCTATCACAATTTTGATAAGCAAAAAAGATTTAAGCTTATGGCACTATTATGAATGAGTCTCTCTATGAGCTTTAGTAACCTTACTTAAGCAGTTAATGACTTGAATCAGACCTTAGCAGAAATGTATCAATATTGTTGCGAATAACCTTTTTCCTCCTGTAAAAACTAACATAATACTAGTTCAACTGATTTAAAGCATAACTAGGAGGGGCACAAATGGTTTCATTAAACGATATTGTAACAGCTCAGGAAAAGATGACGGGAATCGTACATAAAACTCCATTAGACTACTCACTAACCTTTAGTGAATATTCGGATAACGATATTTATTTAAAGCTTGAGAATTTGCAAAAGACAGGTTCCTTTAAAGTACGCGGCTCCTACAATAAAATGATTTCATTGAGAAAAGAAGAATTAAAAAATGGGGTCGTTGCTGCTTCTGCAGGAAATCATGCACAGGGTGTTGCTTATGCCAGTAGGATGCTTGGCATCCCTTCTACCATTATCATGCCAGCAGGGGCTCCATTAAGCAAAGTACAAGCAACAAAAGAATATGGTGCCAACGTTGAATTAAAAGGAGCTGTATTCGATGAAGCCCTTGCCTATGCCCTAGATCTAAAAGATCAATCAGGAGCTGCTTTTGTTCATGCCTTTGATGATGAAGCTGTCATTGCTGGGCAAGGAACGGTTGGACTTGAAATTATGGAACAGATTTCTGAAGTCGATGCTATTGTCTGCCCAATCGGGGGTGGCGGGTTAATTGCTGGACTCGCAGCGGCAGTGAAAGAAAAAAATCCATCTATACAAGTGTACGGAGTAGAAGCAGCGGCTTGTCCGAGTATGGCACAATCGCTTTTGGAAATGGAACCAATCACAGTCGAAGCTAGTCCAACGATGGCAGATGGGATTGCCGTCAAAAGGCCAGGTCAACACACCTTTCCATTAGTTCAACGATACGTGGATGACATGCTCACTGTTGATGAAACAGAAATTGCTCGAACGATGCTTATGCTACTTGAGAGGAACAAACTACTCGTGGAAGGGTCAGGCGCAGTTTCACTAGCTGCCCTGTTAAATCAAAAGCTTCCTATCAAAAACAAGAAAGTTGTACCCGTTATAAGTGGCGGAAACGTGGATGTAAGTTTTATTTCTAGAATTATTGAAAGAGGTATGGTTGAGGCCGGACGTTTTATGCGTTTCAATACCATCCTCAAAGATAAGCCTGGAAACCTTGAAAAAGTGTTACAGGTTGTGACAGAACACCAAGGAAATATATTAGATATCTCCTTTAGCCACATGGGGGATAAAATTTATCCGAGCTATGCCCAATTATCTATTTCTGTTGAAACAAGAGATCGGCACCATATTGAAGAAATCATAAAAGCATTGCAGAAAAAAGGGTACTCAGCGGAATTGATCTAAATTCGAAAAAGGATTGAGACCGCCAGTAGCTGGCATGTACTGGCGGTCTGATCTCGTATAAAGGTGGATCTCTATGATCAGTAAAAGAATCCACCATTTAAAATTATCAGCCAGGTCTAAGGTTCTTTAAAGTGACTGGGGTAGCGGATTATAATAATGCGTTTAAAACCTTTACTAAGAAATCCCTTTATAACCCAAACTTACATATTATAAAACATTAATCACTACCAGTGATCAAAAGATCATCTTTTAATAGAGCTAATATGCTCTCTGTCGATACAGAGTCTCCTTCTTTTATACAAAGAGAGGTAATCGTGCCACTAGCACCTACAGAAATCTCTTCCATATTTCCTTCAGGCGTTTTAATAAAAATTAACTTTTCCCACTCGTAGACGTATGAATCTTCTGTAATTAAAACTTTTTCAATGATCCCTTTACAAGGACTTGTTATCGTATGAGTTTCTTGAATCATTCTAAACACCTTCCAATTTTAATTATATTCATTTCCAACTACTATAGCGTGATTTCTCTTCCATTCTCTATATACCGACATATACGTTGGATTTTTAAAAGTAATTTTAAGCGATGTGCAGCAGGTACAGCAAATATCCCTATTACGATTAACTTCGTAAATTAAATTGAGGTATTTCCCTCCTTATAGTTAAATCGTTTCTAATTACGTTTTTATGCCCTCCCCTTAGTGAACGGTTGTTAGTGTACACAGTGAGAAGGTGTAATTTAATTTAATACTTAAGTTACGGAAAGAAACAAAAAACTACAATTAAAATGAAAATGATTTACTGTTTTCAAAAGCCGACGTCCTTTTAGAAACGAGAATCGGTTTATTTTTATGTGAATTCATAGCTTTGTCTAAGATCTGAGAATTGGAGACAGGATGAATTACATTGTTTCAATTGTTTTCTACTAATGGATAGATTAAGCGCGATTTGCAAAGAATGGATTTAATAAGGTCTACCTGTTTGTTCCAATTTTTTTGGAGTTATGGAAACTCTAAGTTGATTATAACTCTCCTAAGAATAGCTCACTATGAAAAGGAGTGATAAGCAATGATAGTTCGTACAAAAGATAAAATTACCACTCCCCAAGCCATTATTATCGTGATCAATTATATTGTTGCTGTTGGGATCCTTACCCTTCCTAGAACAACTGTGGAGCAAATACAGACACCGGATGCATGGATCGCCGTCATTATAGGCGGATTGATTGCGATGATTGCAGGGGTAATTATTGTAAAAATAAGTCAACGCTTTCCTGAAAAAACTTTTTTTCAATACAGCCAAGAACTTGTTGGGAAATGGCTGGGAATGTTTCTTAGTCTCCTTATTATTGGATATTTCCTTTTAAGTACTGGGAATCAAGTTCGCTCATTAGCGGCAGTAACAGAATTATATCTGCTCAATGAGACCCCGATCTGGGCCATCACTTTGCCCTTTATGTGGATCGGTCTTTATTTGATCATTGGAGGAATCAACCCGCTCACCCGCCTGTTTGAGATTATCTTTCCCATTACGATTATCATCTTTTTATTGGTCACCTCTTTAAGCTTCGGAGTGTTTGAAATTGATAATCTTCGCCCTGTATTAGGGTTGGGCGTTAAACCTGTATTAGATGGCATCAAGACAACGGCTCTTGCGTTTACAGGCTTTGAAATAATGTTCATTATTGTAGCGTTTATGAAACATCCAAATCAAGCTGTAAAAGTTGTATTAGTCGGGATTTCCATACCCTTGTTATTTTACGTCATAACGGTCGTAATGGTCATCGGAGCGTTATCCGTCGATGGGGTTACATTGAGAACGTGGCCGACTCTTGATCTCATGCGGACCTATGAAATTACCGGTTTAATATTTGAACGTTTTGAGTCTTTGTTACTCGTAATATGGATTATGCAAATATTTGCTACTTTTACAATAACCTATTATTCCGCTGCTTTGGGACTATCTCAACTCTTCCAAAAGAACATTCGCCTATTTATGTATGGATTGATGCCTGTCATTTATCTCATTGCTATCATTCCGAAAACTACAAATGATCTATTTAAAATCGGGGATTTAATTGGCAATATCGCATTAGGTTTATTTGGTGTTCTGCCATTACTGCTTCTCATTTTTTTAAGATTAAAGGATGGGAAAAAGAAAATTGATGTTCAGCCGTAAAAAGAATGGCATAGCCTCTAAATTTTCACTCACTAAATGTAAGTACAGCCTTTAGTTTGTGGAAAATTCCGCATATAGCCAAAACAATGAACAAATAATAGTAGAGAATTATGCCGCTTTTTTATAGTAGTTCTATGTCACTTTATCTTTTTGACAAAATAGGCAAATCGCTAGACTTTATTTTCAGCTCTAACTTAGACACGAGAAGGAGGATAAAAATGTGGAAAGCAATTGTTTCCCAACTTCCAGATTGGGTCGTTTACGTACAAGCCTTTTTTGCCTTTTTCATTCCTTATATTATTTCGAAATTATTTGAATGGGTTAATACATCAGAGGAAGAGTGATGAAAATGAAAAGAAGGAAATTAAAGAGGAAACTAAAGGAAACTGCGGTTCAAGATAATACACAAGAATCTAAGCCTTTTCAAGCTACAACAGAGTTTTTTTCTGGTGATCTCACCTCTGATCTAGATCTTGTAAATCAAGTAATCGGCCATAACTCGGATGTGCATTTTCGAAAGTTTCATATAGGACAACTAGTGGTACAGGGTGCAATCATTTTCGTTGAAGGGCTAGCCGATGTTGACCTCATTGACAAACATATCATGAAATCACTAATGCTTGACTTTACCGAAGAACAAGAACAGAACCATCTTTTAAGTGAAGGCAAAATCACATTAGAGTTTATTAAAAATCATATTCTCTCTATTAGCCAATTAAAAGAAGTTGTAAACATAAAAGATGTGGTGTCAGAAGTATTGATAGGTTCAACTGTACTTCTTATTGACGGGTCTCCGAGTGTATTAGTGCTCGGGACTACGAAAGGAAAAACACGTGATATTCAAGAGCCTACTTCAGAGCAAGCGGTTAGAGGGCCACGAATTGGTTTCAATGAAAATTTAATTGACAACACCGCTCTCTTGAGACGCAGTGGTAAAAATGAGAACTTATCCATCGTTAAATTCCAAGTAGGCAAACGAACAAACAAACAGCTTGTTATTACCTATATTCAAGATGTAGCTAATCCGGAGTTAGTTGAAGAGGTCAAAGCACGAATAAAGAAAATCGACATTGATAATGTAATGGACACAGGCTATTTGGAGCAGTTGATTGAAGATAATTACCTCAGCCCCTTTCAGCAAGTACAAAATACAGAGCGCCCTGACCGAGTCATGGCCGCTTTAATGGAAGGACGAGTTGCAATCCTTTTAGACGGGACCCCATTTGCCTTGATTGTTCCGGTTACTTTTAGTATGCTGCTGCAAACACCTGAAGATTACTATGATCGCTGGATTTCAGGCACGGTCATTCGTCTATTGCGTTTTTTTACCACTCTTATTTCGTTATTAGGACCAGCTCTGTACATTTCCTTTATTTCATTTAATCAAGGAATGATCCCTACTGATTTAGCCATTTCCATTGCGGGAACAAGAGAAGGTGTTCCGTTTCCATCCATTATCGAAGCGTTGATTATGGAAGTGGCTATCGAAATTTTACGGGAAGCTGGGCTGCGCTTGCCTAAACCGATTGGCTCTGCGATGGGGATTGTCGGGGGGCTGATTATTGGAGAAGCTGCCGTGCGAGCAGGAATCGTCAGCCCCGTTATGGTAATTGTTGTAGCAGTGACAGCTATTTCCTCCTTCACCATCCCTCAGTATAGTGCTGGGATTACTTTACGCATTCTTCGCTTTTTCGCTATGTTCAGTGCGGCGGTGTTTGGATTGTATGGGGTCATTCTGTTTGTCCTCTTACTTTTATCCCACATGGTGAAGCTTGAAAGTTTTGGTGTACCATATGTCAGTCCAGCTGCTCCTTATCGTGTAAGCGACTGGAACGACTTTATCGTACGTATGCCACTTAAAAAAATGAAACGTCGTCCAAAGTTCTTGCAAACAATTGATTCCGTTCGGAAAGGTTAGCTACCTTATGGAATATTCCTTACTAGAATCTGTCAGATAGACCGTTCATTTCTGTAAAGAGTGTTCACTGTGTTCTCTAATTGCCTAAGCAAAGGTACAATACCCTCGTTCACCAAGGGTAGCTCGGTCATGTCGCATTGCTTTTATTTGATGTACGAGGAGGGAAAGAATGAAGAAAGATGACAACAATGGACGTTTTTTATTCGTTTTACTGTCGGTTCTTTTACTCCTGTTTCTTGCAGGGTGCTGGGATCAGAGAGACATTGAAGAACTATCCTTTAAAGTAGGGGAAGCATTGGATATGGGTGAGCCTACTCAGCTTGAGCAAGAGTTCGAAAAAGAAGATGGCAAATATAAAAAAAGGAATCTGGTCACATTCACCTTGCAAAACGTCGTCCCGCAAGCAACTGGGAAAGGACAACAAGAAATTGGAGGCGGTCAGCAAAAGGCGTACGAAAACATTTCTGTTACAGGAGACTCCATCTATCAATTACTAAAAGAAACAGCGTTACTAGATGAGCACCTCCCCCATGGCTCACACCTAAAAGTAGTGATAATTGGTGAAGAGCTGGCCCGTAACATAAATCTTTCAAATCTAATTAATGAATACTTTCGTTCTCTGGATGTAAGAGAAAGCGTCAATTGGTTTGTTGCCAAAGGGCGAGCCAAAGACACTTTAGAGACAAAAAAAGCGGGAGAGATCCCGTCATTTCGCCTAATTGAACTTGTAGAAAATCGCCCAATCACTACCCGTATTCTGCCTCCTGTTACATTAACAAAGCTCCTTGCCCAACTAGCAGGAGATTCTAGTTTCCTTTTGCAAACAGTGGTCGCAAAAGAAGGAGAGGTAAAACTTGTAGGTGCAGCCGTAATCAATGGCAAAACAAAAAAGCTGCTTGGTTATTTAGATGAAGAGGATTTAGAGGGCATCATATGGATAGCTGGAGAAGGCAAAGGCGGTGTGGTTAAAAGTTTTTATAAAGATACAGACCAACTGGTCGTGTACAAGATTGACTCAATGAAAAGTAAAATTAAAGCTTATGTGAATGAAGAAGACACTATCTCATTTGATGTGAAAATCCAATCAGAAGGAACCTTAATTGAGGATTGGGTTTGGCCGGGAAATGCTTTTGATAACGAATTTCTAAAAGAGGCAGAAAAAGCTATAAAAAAAGAAGTGGAGCGTTTAGTGAGAAATGTATTAGAGAAAATGCAAGATGAATACAAGGTAGATGTTGCTGGGTTCGGAAAACGTTTAAGAATTCAGCATCCTAGAGTTTGGGAAGATATAAAAGAAGATTGGGATAAAACATTTAGTGACGTTGCAATTAACTACGATATAGACATAACCATCACCGATTATTCCATGTTAGGCTCGAAGAAATAAGGTCCTTTAATGACAATGACTGTCCAAAGATATAACGTTATTTATATTGGAAATGACTTTTGAATAGGTTCCTGTCTTGCCGAATTTGCACAATGACAGGAACCTTTACCTTCGTATTCTGTATGTTTTACAAACAATTCAAGCCCCCAAGCACCACTCTCTATTTCTACTTTCCACCAATTCTAAACCCACCCTCTAAAACGAGAGGCTTCTGCCATTCGCCGAACCCCCACCATATAAGCGGCTAGACGCATGTCAACTTGATGTCTTTGTGATAATTGACATATATTTTCAAATGAATGCTTCATAATCGTGCGTAATTTTTTATCAATCTCTTCTTCGTCCCAATAATACCCTTGATTATTTTGAACCCATTCAAAATAGGAAACTGTGACACCACCTGAACTTGCTAATACATCGGGGACTAGAAATTTGCCACGTTCTGTTAATATTTTAGTAGCTTCTAATGTTGTTGGTCCGTTTGCAGCTTCTACGATAATCTCCGCCTTAATCTCATGAGCGTTGTCCACCGTAATTTGGTTGGATATCGCAGCTGGCACAAGAATATCACAATCAGACTTCAACAGCTCTTCATTGCTTATCGTTTGTTTAAATAGATTGGTCACCGTACCAAAGCTATCCCTTTTACTTAACAAATAATCAATATCAAGGCCATCCGGATCATAAAGAGCTCCATAAGCATCGGATATCCCGACTACCTTTGCTCTCATCTCATGCATGAAAGAAGCTAGGAAGCTTCCTGCATTTCCAAATCCTTGTATAATCACACGTGCACCTTGCAATGTAAGACCTTTTTTCTTTACAGCCTCTTCTATACAAATGGTTACACCCCTTGCTGTAGCACTTTCTCTTCCATGTGAACCACCAAGTACAAGTGGCTTTCCTGTAATAAAACCTGGTGAATCAAATTCTCGAATACGACTATATTCATCCATCATCCAAGCCATAATTTGTGAATTTGTAAATACATCCGGTGCCGGAATGTCTTTTGTTGGACCTACAATTTGACTAATGGCTCGTACATATCCCCGGCTTAACCTTTCTAATTCTCTAAAAGACATGCTTCGCGGATCACATACGATCCCACCCTTTCCCCCGCCATACGGAAGATCAACAATTCCACATTTTAAACTCATCCAGATCGATAACGCTTTTACTTCTTCTTCAGTTACTTCAGGATGAAATCGTATTCCTCCTTTTGTTGGTCCGATAGCATCATTATGTTGTGCACGATAACCAGTAAATATCTTAACTTCTCCGTTATCCATACGAACGGGAATACGTACTGTAAGCATTCTGATTGGTTCTTTTAAAAGCTCGAACATTTCATCTTTATAACCTAATTTATGTAACGCTTCTTGTATGACCCTTTGTGTAGATTGGAACAGACTTAACACATTCTTTTTTTCTTCTTTTTTGATTTCCTTTGTAGTGATCATCTTTTATACCACCCTTGCTCTTTTTTTCATCCTCATATCGTTTTTAAATGTTTGATCCAATTGTTAAAAAATACTAAAATCCCATTCATCTGCAAGATTTTTCAAAAGTTCAACTCCCGCTATGCTATTTCCAAACTCATCTATTGCTGGACCATAAATACCGATGCCACACCCCATTTGAAAAGGGATTTTTTGCTCATATCTTGCTGGAACTGAAGCAATAATCCCCCCTGACACTCCACTTTTAGCTGGGACCCCAACAAAAGCTGCAAATTTCCCTGAGGCATTATACATCCCACAAGTCATCATTAAACCTTTAATCAACTTTGCTACCTCCTTAGGAAAGACTTGTCTTTTTTGAATCGGGTCGTATCCATTTTGAGATAAAATTAAACCCATTCGAGCAATATCTTTGGCATTTACTTCAATGGAACATTGTTTTAAATAAACTTCTAACGCATCTTCAACCTCTGATTCTAAGAAACCGCTCTCTTTTAAATAGTAAGCTAATGCTCTATTACGATTCGCCGTTTTCCATTCTGACTGAAAAACTCTTTCGTTAAAAGTTGGTCGTCTCCCAATCATTTTTTCAAGCAATTTATATACCGAATTTAACTTTTGCTCAGGTGATTCCCCATTAAGGAGCGAAGTTATTGTAATAGCCCCTGCATTAATCATTGGGTTAAATGGTCTCCCTGGTTTATTCATTTCCAAGCGGACAATCGAATTAAATGCATCCCCGGTTGGTTCAACATCAACACGTTCTAGCACAAATGAAATTCCACGGTCTAAACAAGCAGCAATAAAACTAATGACTTTTGAGATACTTTGTAGAGTAAAAGGAACGTCCCATTCCCCTGATTTGATCTCATCACCTTCTGGGGTAATGATGCAAATCCCTAAATCTAAGAGATTTGACTCCCCTAGAGCAGGAATGTACTCTGCACAACGTCCTTTCCTACCAAGTGGACGGCACTGTTTTACCCAGCGATCAAGATTTTCTCCCTCAATGATATTCATACTTATCCTTTTTCCCTGCAGTGATTGCATTCGCCTTCCTCCTAAATGTAACCGCTTCCATTATTAAGCTGTCAACTTTCATATTTAGATTAAAATTTAAGCTACGAAAAAGAACAAAACACTACAAAACGATTAAAAAAGTTTTTTTCTTCCTTTACTCGAATGAGTTGAAGGAGACGTCTCAATAGATTACTTTTTTCTCTATTGAGACACCTTCAGGCCAAAGTGAGAGGGCATTGAAAAAGGTAAAGATCGACCTTTTTCAGTGCCCTCCCAAAGTGGTAGACAAAGGACCATACATATTCATCAAAGGTCCTTTTTTAGCTCTCTCTTTACCCTAGTAAAAGCAATAAAATCTCTTAATTCCTCCACAGTTAACGGAGAATGATCAAGTATTAGTACATGTTCCTCTGATGCCAATAGTTCATTAAGTTCAAATTTCAGAAGCTTCTCTACTTCGCGATCCAAAATATAATCAACCGTTGTTTCGTACAAATCAGCAATGTCTGCTAACGCTTGGATAGAAGGCATTCGGTAGCCAGATTCATAGCCCGCATACGTACTTTTTGCAATACCAAGCCGGTCGGCCGTTTCCTGCATTGACCAATTTTTCTTCTTTCTAAGTTCTGATAATCGCTTTAACAACTGGATCCCTGCTTCCGTATTTTTTATAGTTTAATAGTAGAGAAAAAGTAGTTTTCTTCTATGACTAATGTTGAACACGCTCTTATCGTCATAAATTATATAGTATAAGAAAATAACTCATCAAGAAAAATGTTCTCGAAACGAGAACAACATATTGATTTCAGTCTGCTTATATTATAATATAATAAACATTAAGGTCGCGTTATGCAAACACTATTACGATATTGGAAGATAAAGGTGGACAAATATGAAAAAACTATTGTTACTTGCTACTGGTGGGACGATTGCATCAATTGAAGGTGAGGAGGGACTTGTTCCCGGTCTCTCAGCAAAGGATATACTAGATTATTTTAACGACACATCTTTATCTGTTGATGTAACCTATCAAATCCTCATGAACAGAGATAGTACAAATATGCAGCCAGAACATTGGGTTCAAATTGCAGAAGCTGTTCATCAAAACTATGACCTGTATGATGGATTTGTGATCACTCATGGAACTGATACGCTAAGTTTTACGTCCTCTGCATTGTCCTATATGCTGCAAGGATTGCAAAAGCCAGTTGTTGTGACAGGTTCTCAAGTTCCTATCAGCTTTAAACATACAGATGCAAAAAAAAATCTATCAGATGCACTGCTGTTTGCAAGTGAAAACATAGGCGGGGTTTTTGTTGTATTTGATGGGCGTGTCATGATGGGAACAAGGGCTGTTAAAATGAGGACAAAAAGCTACGATGCTTTTGAAAGTATAAACTTACCCTATGTCGCTTTGATAAAAGAAAATCGAATCACCTACTACTGGCAGCCTGAACGTAATGAACTGAAACTTACATTAGATACAAGTTTATGTCCTGATGTATTTGTTTTGAAATTACACCCTGGAACAAAACCGAAGATTTTTGATTTTTTGAAGAAGTTGTATAAAGGGGTAATTATCGAAAGTTATGGAAATGGTGGTGTTCCATTTGAACAAAGAAATCTTTTACCTAAAATAAAAGAGCTAATCGATGAAGGCATAGCCGTCCTCATTTCAACTCAATGTTTAGAAGAAGGAGGAGATTTATATCTATATGAGGTAGGCAGAAAGGTTGCACAGTATGATGTGATTTTATCTGGAGATATGAACAAAGAGGCCATTGTAGCCAAGCTGATGTGGGCACTTGGTAAAACGACTAATATAAAAGAAGTCAAACAAATTATAGAAACTCCACTGGCTTGGGATCTATCTACAACTTGGGATCCTGAGGATTAATAAGGTATATCGGTTTATAGAAACTGCGCCAGATGATATCGAACGAAAAGGAGCTCACATAACGGGGCGACGATGTTATTAATTAAATAACCCCCCTAAAGAGGGCACTGAAAAGGTTGATTTGTACCTTTTCAGTGCCCTCCTACTTTTTTAATTATAACTGTATTTAATCATGTCGCTGTAGACAAGCTTTCCCGTTTATAGCATTAGGCTTCTTTATGCTTCTCATAAATTTCTTCATCTTCCCAGCATTCTACATTTTTTAGGCCTTCAATGCTGCTAGCATAAAATACGGGATCTTTTCCTTCTTTTTTCTGTTTAACATAATCTTTTAAAACTGCAATCGCAATTTTCCCAATTAAAAGAAGAGCAATTAAGTTTGTGATTGCCATTAGCGCCATAAAGAGATCAGCTAGATTCCAAACCATACTTAGACTTGAAACGGACCCAAATAGTACTACCGCTAAGACAGCTAGACGGAAGACAAGGAGCATGGTCTTATTTTCCTTAATAAATTCTAAATTGGATTCACCATAGTAGTAATTTCCAACAATCGAACTAAAACAAAATAACAAAATGGCAATAGCTACAAAAATTGTTGCCCACGAACCAACATGACTAGCTAAGGCAATTTGAGTAAGCTGAATGCCACCCATTCCTTCTCCTTGAACACCCGATAATAAAATAATAAACGCAGTTGCACTACAAATGAATAATGTGTCGATAAACACACCTAATGTCTGAACAAATCCTTGTTTTGCTGGATGACTCACATCGGCGGTTGCTGCTGCAACAGGTGCACTCCCCATTCCAGCTTCATTCGAAAATAATCCGCGCTTGACACCATTCATAATCGCAGCACCAATCCCACCAGCAACCGCTTCGTTGAAACCAAATGCACTAGAGACAATAAGACCAATCATCCCAGGAATTTCGCCAATGTTTCCAATCACTACATATGTAGCTAAAATTAAATAACATAGAGCCATAATCGGAACTACTACCTGAGTCACTTTAGCAATACGCTTCACGCCGCCAAAGATAACCAACCCAGTCAGTACAGTTAAAGCAATGCCGAGGACAAGTCGATTTACGCCAAAGGCTTCCTCAAATGCAGATGTTATCGTATTTGCTTGAACCGAATTAAAAGCCAGTCCAAAACAGAAGGTGATTAATATCGCAAACAATACCCCCATCCATCTAGCACCAAGAGCTTTTTCCATATAAAAGGCTGGGCCACCCTTGTACCCGTTAGATCCTTTAACCTTATACACTTGAGCTAACGTACTTTCAATAAAGCTTAATGCTGCACCAAAAATGGCAACAATCCACATCCAAAAGACAGCACCAGGACCTCCTAAAGTAATCGCAATGGCCACCCCAGCAAGATTACCTGTCCCAATTCTTGATGCAGCACTAATACAGAACGCCCCGAATGATGAAACTTGTTTCTTTCCGCTGTTAGTCGAAGGACTTTCTTTCATTAAACGAAACATTTCTCCAAGATTTCTAATTTGAACAAATTTCGTTCTGAACGTAAAATAAATACCTAACCCAACAAGTAAAATAATTAACACATAGGACCATAAAATCGTATTTCCCCAATCAATGATCGCTTCTACCATAAGAATCACCTCTTTAGTTTTTTATTTATTCGCGTTCAAATCTCACTTTTTAAATCATTGACACCTCCTAAGTGTTGTAAGCGTTTGCAATTTGGTTGCTTACAAATATACATAAGTATAGAAAGAAATCTACAAAAAGAGACCAGATGCTACAAGAAAACACAAAAAAAATCGAGTCTGTTCAAAAAAGTAGTTTTTTCACAGCAATAAGTGGATTCCCGAAGGCACTAAAGCCAATGGAATACCCGTTAACGTGCAGCGTGTGGAGTCATTGCCCCTAATTTATCGCAAATATAGTTGAATAAAAATAACTTTTTATATAGAATTATGCTTAAATCTTTGGTAGTCTTTTTGACAAAGCTCTAGGAGTGACACCTTTGAACCTTTATCCCTTACTAAAAAAAGAACGTACGATTATTATTTTTATGATCCTTTTTGTTCCACTAGCGGGCGAAATTAATTTTTACCCCATTAATGAAACATTTCGTGTTAGTTTAGGCCCACCCGTTCTTTTTCTATTTCTACTATTTTTAAGAAACACCGCTATTATTCCAGGTTTTTTAACTGCTTCTGTAGTTGTCATTTTTCGAATTCTACTAGATTGGCTCATGCTAAACAACTTTAACTGGTTAACATCGTTTGAATCACATTATCCCACTTTTTTCTTTTATTTCACTTATACTTGTCTTTTTTATGTAATGAAAGTTAATCGTTACCATCACCGCCCCTTGATCATTGGCTTATTTGGCATCATCATTGAATTAATATCAGACTTTTCAGAGCTATTCGTGCAATATCTTGTATTTGAAATGACCATTACTTCTACCTCTTTAACGGAAATGGTTATCATAGCTCTTTCTCATAGCTTTATGGTCTTAGGTGTTTTTAGTATGATGAAGTTGTATGAGACCCAATCACGGGAGCGGGAGGTTCGAAAGCAAAATGAACATATGCTCATGCTCGTCTCCAATTTGTATGAGGAATCGATTCACTTGAAAAAATCACTTCAAAACTCCGAGGCAATTACTAGAAAGGCTTACGAGCTATATAGAGGATTAAATCAGGATCAATTTAATAACAGCAATGTCATCAAAAGTACTCGTCAACAACTATTAGAAATCGCTGGTGAGGTACATGACATAAAAAAAGACAATCAAAGAATTTTTGCTGGATTGTCTAAACTTATTACAAATGAAAGTTTCTCAGATTATGTCAATATCACTGAGCTCATTCATATTATTGTTCGAGCCAATGAAAAGTATGCTCGCTTATTAGATAAAGAAGTTAAATTTAGTTATACGATTGAGGGAGTGCACTCTCGTTACCATATCTATACGATTTTATCGATTCTCAATAATGTAGTTGCAAACGCCGTAGAAGCTATTACTGATAAGGGAACTATTAAAATAGAAGTGGTCGCAGAGCAGAATTGGGTTGAATTTAACATTGAAGACGATGGAGTCGGGATTGTTGATAAGCATAAAAAATTAATATTCAAACCTGGCTTCACTTCTAAATTTGACCTTATGGGTAATCCCTCAACAGGCATTGGATTAACCTTTGTAGAGGATATGGTCACAAAACTTAACGGCACCGTCACCTTCCAAAGTAGACCAGGGAATAAAGGAACTGTATTTACAATTAGCTTGCCAGTTGAAAATTTAGTAGAAAAGGAGTGTTCTAGATGAACTTCTATATTACCGATGATGATGAAATCGTTCGTTCTATGCTCGCTCAATTTATAGAGGATGAAGACCTAGGGCAAGTTGTAGGTGAATCTGAAGATGGTGCATTATTGGATGGAGAAACATTAAACATAAAAAAGGTCGATATTTTATTAATTGATTTACTAATGCCTCATCGTGATGGTCTTGAAACGATTCGAGCAATCAAACCTACGTTTAAGGGAAAAATCATTATGATCTCTCAAATAGAATCAAAGGATCTAATTTGTGAAGCGTATTTACTTGGGATAGAGCACTATGTGAATAAACCGATTAATAAAATCGAAGTATTAGCTGTGCTTCAAAAAGTGATGGAGCATATCCGCTTAGAAAAATCGATTTATGACATTCAAAAGTCGTTAAATACCGTCCTTCAGATTGAACCTAAGTGGAAACCTACTGCTTATAAAGAGGGTAATATTAAGACTTATGGTCAATTTCTCTTATCTGAATTAGGTATTTCTGGCGAAAGCGGGTCTAGAGATTTACTAGATATATTAGTATATTTATTTAATTTTGAGAAGAAATATACATTTGATCACGAAATGCCCTCTCTTACAACTATTTATGAGCAGATAGCTGCAAAAAAGCTAGGAGCAACTGCAGATGATGAAGATCTAAGAAAAGAGATTAAAGCGTCTAAACAGCGGGTCCGAAGAACGATTTATCATTCCTTAAATCACTTAGCATCTCTTGGACTTACAGACTTTTCAAATGTGCTTTTTGAAAAGTATGCCTCCCATTTTTTTGATTTTACAGTTGTTCGAAAAAGAATGTTAGAATTAAAAAACGAATCTGGTTCTCCGGTAACTTCTACTCGAGTAAATACAAAAAAATTTATTCAAACATTATATTTTGAAGCCAAACAGATGATGTCCGAGTAGTCAATTTTAGCGGTTATATATAATAGAGTTTATTTAGTAGTAAGAGCTTAAAAGAATTTAGATGTAATAAACCATAGAAAACAGAGTCATAGCTAATTCACCGCGTACATGCCCAAGCCAACGGTCGGCTCCATCAAATAAATCTTTTCCTAATCCACTATAAAAGAGAATCATCCCCATTAAGATAAAAAGAGGCATAACACTTAGCACATATGAACTTGCGACATTATAGGTTGGAGCCAATCAGATTAATCTGATTGGCTCCATTTCCATTATTGATTTCCTTTTTTCACCCATTCAGCTATTGTAACTGTACGCTTCGCTTGATGTTTCACAGCTGCTTCCACATCTTCAATCATTTTTCCATCCTGGCCGACTGTTACACTTACACCATATGGATTTCCGCCGGAAGTAAACTGAACTGGATCCGTGTAACCAGGTGATGCAACAATTGCACCCCAGTGATGCATTGTAGTGTAAAGATTTAAGATTGTTGCTTCTTGACCGCCGTGAGAATTTTGAGCTGAAGTCATGGCACTTACTACTTTATTTACAAGCTTCCCGTTAAACCATAATCCACCAGTTGTATCTAGGAATTGCTTCATTTGTGCTGGTATATTTCCAAAACGTGTTGGTACACTGAAAATAATCGCATCTGCCCATTCAAGGTCATCTAAAGTAACCTCAGGAACATCTTTCGTTGCTTCAACATGTGCTTTCCAACCTTCATTTTCATCAATTACATGTTGTGGAGCAAGTTCAGGTACCTTTACCACCTTCACTTCAGCTCCTGCTTCTGTTGCACCTTCTTCCGCCCATTTCGATAATTGATAGTTTGTTCCACCCATGCTGTAATAAATAACAGCTAATTTTACGTTTGACATTTTTTCCGACTCCTTTGTTTTTCCAAATAGTTTTTCGAAAATCCCCATATTAATTTCTCCTTTAGTCTTATCTATTTATTCTAGTAAGAACCACCTCCATTGAAAATTAGTCATCTTCAATGTTTCCATGTTCTTTTACTTAATTAAACGTCCTAACTCATACTTCAAATTCATTCTTCTCTAATTCGAGATAATCACGCTGATTTTGCAAAGGGTTTGTTGTTTTCTTGACCTTTAAAGAAAAGTTGACCAAGAGATAGCATTTTACTACCATTCAATACTAGGTAAACAGCGATCATCAGTAAAACAAGATCATAAGCGTACCCATCTAAAAATCCTGCTGCTAATTGTACCGTGAAAATTGCCCCAATCATGATAATCCCTATTAATGCAGAAACAATCCGTGTACCAATACCTAAGATTAAAGCAATTCCTCCAACTAATTCAATAGTAGCTACGATATAAGCCAGGCCTCCTAGTAAACCGATACTATCAAACCAGCCTACTATATTTTCAATACCTCCTTGGAACTTCGCTGCACCATGTGCTAAAAACACAATCCCTAACACTACACGTAATAAAAATGCTCCGATTTCATTTTTGTTTAACATAATTTCTCCTCCAATTTTTTTGTAATAACTGAATTTATTTTCAATTCACTTATTTTAATTTTGTATACTACCATTTAATATATTATGAATACGAGATAATTATCCCCAAAAAATTTTATAGGTCTATACCTTAAGTATGATAACCTACCTTTTTTAACTGTTGGATCCAACTCTTTTTTCATTCAAGACTATGTTGTTCCCTCTATTCTGATTGCAGCATACGTGATACGGCGGTCTTTTGGTCAAGGTTTCTCTCTATACATTTCTTCTTTCTAACTTGTTGACCACATACATTATACTACTACTAATTGATAAATCCTTCTCCACTTGTTTAATGTCTTGAATATCTATCAACTACTATCACTATTGTAAATCATCTCGAATTCGAGATAATTATATAACTACTTAATTCCTAGTGTCAACTGTTTTTATCAATTTCGTTTCAAATTGGGACTGCTCCACAATAAAGCACTTGGTGTATTCGACAATCAGAAATGGTGTTTATGGCCGTACGTTTTAGGGTGGAAAAAGAGTCTAAATATACAAAGTGTATAATATCTGCATATTTTAGGCTCTTTCATTTTATTTTGTTTGTGTAGTTGCATTAACAAGTTGGGAAAGCGCATCGTTGATCGGTGTAACTGGGCGACCAAGAACTTTCTCAAAATCATTGCTTTCCACTTCTAGTGAACCGTTTCGAATGCTTTCTTGAATTCCTACTACAATCGGAATTACAAAATCAGGTAAACCTATACCTTTCATGATCTCTGCATATTTTTCGTCACTAACATGTTGTACAGGTACTTCCTTATTCAATACATTCCCAAGAGCCGATGCCAATTCTTCTTGAGTTAAAAGAGGACCAGAAAGTTCATACACTGTATTTTCATGCCCGCTCCCAACAAGAACCGCTGCCGCTGCATCTGCATAATCTTGTTGCAACGCCCAGCCTACTTTACCTTCTCCAGCAGAAGTTACCCACGGAGCTCCTCCCATAGCACCTTGAATGCTTCCGATTTCGTTTTCTAAATACCAATTGTTACGCAAGAAAGAATATGGGATACCTGTCTTTATGATAGCTGCCTCTGTCGCTACATGAGGAGGGGCCATTAAATTATTGCTTTCTGTTGCATTTGCTAAACTTGTGTAAGCAATAAATTTTACCCCTGCACGCTCTGCTGCTTGAACGGCATTAGTATGTTGTTGAATCCTTGTTTCATTGTCACCATCGGCAGAAATAATTAATAAGCGGTCAATCCCTGCAAAAGCATTATCTAATGTTTCTGGTCGGTCAAAATCACCTTGACGAACTTCCACTCCACGAGCACGCAGTCCTTCTGCCTTCTCTGGATTTCGAACACTCACTGCCAACTCACTTGCAGGTATAGATTCCAGTAATGATTCTACAACCTTTGAACCTAATTTCCCTGTTGCTCCTGAGACTAATATTTTCATTTGTGTATTCCTCCCATTTCGTTTTACTTGTAATAATATCGATTACATGTAATTATTTTAGTTACACGTATTCAATTTGTCAACACCTGAAATGCTATTTATTTTTTTGTTTTAACTTTGGTATAATAAACGTGTAATCAAATTAATTACATGATGATATTAATATTAATTAACGGATTAGTTCATAGGGATGGTGACTGAACATGTCCATCAGCAGTCGATTCGCTGTCGGAATTCATATATTGACTCTAATTGAATTTAATAAAGAAGGAGTAACATCTTCTGAATATTTAGCTTCAAGTGTTAACACGAACCCAGCCGTGATAAGAAAACTAATGGGAATGCTAAAAAAAGCTGGTTTGATCGAGGTACATCCAGGTATTGCAGGGGCTAAACTTGCAAAGGAATTATCGAATATCACACTGTTCGACGTTTATAAGGCAGTAAATGTTGTACAGGAGAAAGAATTATTTAGCATACATGAAAGTCCACATCCTGATTGTCCCATAGGCAGGAACATCCAGAATACAATTGAACCATTATTTACAGCAGCACAATTGGCAATGGAAAAGGTTTTAAGGAATGTTACTTTAGAAGATGTTGTAAAGGATATTACTACTAAAGAAAATATCTGAGAAGCAACGGGACGGATCTAGTCTTTTATTCGTTTTGCGAAACTAAAGGGATACGCCCCCTTGCTCATACAACATATTTTTCTTTGGTATAGTTAAAACATAGAATTGCGCCTATAACAAACCAATGGCATTTAAAATTTGGGTATCTTTTAGCAATTTTTTATTCCACCTCCTCTGCTTTAAATGTCCATATTAAAACAGAGGTAAGATGATGTGGCCAACAATAAAAGGTGCATGTATCAACGTTTGGCTGATATTGTAGAAAGGAGTAGCTTAGACCTTTAGCGAACCACGGAAACCCCTGGCACCATAGTAAGAATCTGCTCCATTATGATACATAAAAACCGTGTCGTAACGACGATCACAAAAGATAGCACCGCCGAGTTTTCGAATATTAGCAGGTGTTTTCACCCAGCTTGATGTTTTCATATCGAAATTTCCAAGTTTTTGCAACTCACGGTATTCTTCTTCCGATAAAAGCTCAATACCCATGTCAGCAGCCATGTCCATCACTGTATTTTCTGGTTTATATTTTTTCCTTGACTCCAGTGCTTCCCGATCGTAACAAACACTTCGGCGACCTTTTGGACTTTCTGGTGAACAGTCATAAAAGATGTATTCGCCCCTTTTTTCATCATACCCAACCACATCCGGCTCACCGCCAGTTCTTTCCATTTCATTGAGCGACCAAAGTTTTTCCGTATTAGCTTCCAGTTTTGCTTGGACTTTAACCCATTCAAGACCTTCATGGCGGTTCATATTTTTCTCAAATCGAGCTTTCAATGCTTTGAATAATTCTTCACTTTGTTCTAGTGTCAATTCCTTACTTTTCTCTGTCATTTTGGTTCCCCTTTTTATTGTTTATTGGGTATATATTGCTTATAGCAATTCCATCCAATCATCCAAAATATAGACGATCACACTATCTATTTTAAACATCTTGTTCAAGCATTGCACCCGTTCAAGTACAATTTTTATACCGACAACATGGGCAAATATATTTTCATAAATCAGCCGTATTACTCCTTACTGTTATCAATTTCATTAAGAATTTTTGCAGGTACACCGCCAACAATAACGTTAGGCGGTACATCCTTGGTGACAACAGCACCAGCGGCGACAATCGCACCGTCACCAATGGTCACACCAGGAACAACTGTCGCGTTTGCTCCAATCCATACATTATTACCTATCACTATGGGCGCAGGATGCAGTGTGCTACGTTTGTTGGGATTAATGTCGTGGTTAAGGGTAGCCAAAACAACATTATGTCCGATGAGCACCCCATCGCCAATTGTAATGCCGCCCTGATCTTGGAAACGACATCCAGAATTGATAAAGACATTCTTTCCAACATTGATATTTTTACCACAGTCCGTATAAAAAGGAGGGAACATGGCAAATGTCTCATCCACGGGACTGCCTATTAGGTCAGAAAACAAGTTTCGAATTTCTTCCGGGGGATGATAACTTCCGTTGATCTGGGCAGTTAGTTTCAGCGCCTCCTGAGCTAGTTCATGCATCATTTGATGTACTTCTGAACCACCCTCAACTGTCTCACCACGGTTCAAATGTGCTAAAAAATCACGAATTTCCATTGATATTCACCTTCTCTTTTTCAATTTCCATTTCTATTCATTTAATTCTGCAAGCGAAATTCGATATAGCTTATCGTCATTTTCCTGTGGTGTACCGCGACCATCTGTATTATTGCTAATGAAATAAAGGAAGTCATCCTCAATGAAAATATCCCGAATTCTACCTAGTCCAGTTATTACTTCTCGTTGTTCACGTGTTTCAAGGTCAAATTCTAATACAGCAGATCCTCTTAATGCAGCAACATACAATTTACCATTATAATAGTCCATTCCAGATGGAGCCCAAGTGTCTGCCTCACCTGAAGTGAGTAGCGGTGAAACCATTCCTTCTTGTTCCTCATCGCCTTCAATAATCGGCCAGCTATAATTTTGACCAGCTTCGATTAAGTTGACCTCATCATTTGCTCTGCTGCCGTGCTCACTTGAATAGAACGTACCATCAGTCGACCAGGTAATGCCTTGGGGATTTCGGTGTCCATAACTTTACATATAGGAATCTGGAAATGGAATATCACTTGGAATGGAGCCATCAAGATTCATTCGTAAAATCTTTCCACCTAGTGAATCAAGATCTTGTGCGATACTCGGTTCAGACGCATCACCGGTTGTTGCATAAAGCATTCCATCGGGTCCGATTTTAAGCCTTCCGCCATGATGGTACGTACCACTTGGGATATGATCGAGAAGCAAACTCTCTTCCCTCCAAATGTTATCTTCCAAACGGAGGATTACAATACGGTTAAATTGTCCAAAGTCATCTACATATGTATAGATAGCATAAGCTAGATTTGATTCAGCAAAGTCGGGGGCAAGCACAAATCCTAATAATCCTGCCTCGGGAGCTGTCGAAATATCTTGCTTAAGTTCTACTCTTTGTCGTTCCACTTCTCCATTTTCCAATTTTATGATGGATCCTGGTCTTTCTGTTAAATAGAAAGTATGATCACGCTTTTCTGTTGACCAAGGAATATCAAGGTTTTCTGCAATCACTTCTAACTCTACATTCCCCTGCTCATTTGAAGCAGTTTGCTCGTTGTCTATTGCATTTTGTTGTTCTTTTGATGAACACCCAACGAGCAGGAAAACGATTAATACATATATACTTAAATTTATTTTCATCATTTATCTTATCTCCTATTGGGTTTCTATTGAGTAATGTCTTAATAGTAAGTTGGACATGAAATAAGGTCTATAAATTAAACCAACATATACTTTAATAAAAAGGATACCCAAAAAGAGGGCACTGAAAAAGGAGAAAACGCCCTTTTTCAGTGCCCTCCCCCAAAAACCAGGCTTTTAGGACACCTTAAAAATACTTTGAAAACCAATCATTGACGTAACTTACATTGTGCTAGTGTCAATTACAAATCGATACTTCACATCTGAAGCTAATACGCGTTCGTATGCCTCGTCAATTTGATCGGCCGAGATTACTTCAATTTTAGGAAGAATATTATGTTCTGCACAGAAATTTAACATCTCCTGAGTCTCACAGATCCCCCCAATCATTGACCCTGCAAATGAACGACGATGAGGGATAAGCGAGAACACATTGACTGACAATGGTTCTGCAGGCGCGCCAACGTTTACTAGAGTTCCATCTAGCGCTAACAGCGAGAAGTAAGCATTAATGTCTATTTTTGCACTTACCGTGTTAATAATCAGATCGAAAGTTCCAGCAAGTTTATTAAATGTCTCAGGATCACTTGTAGCATTGTAGTCATCAGCACCGAACTCTAGACCATCTTCTTTTTTCTTCAATGATTGAGAGAGAACGGTAACTTCTGCACCCATGGCATGTGCAATCTTGACAGCCATATGACCAAGACCGCCCATACCAACAACCGCTACTTTCTTCTCTGGTCCAGCATCCCAATGATTAAGTGGCGAATATGTAGTAATACCTGCACAAAGTAATGGTGCCGCTGCATCAAGCGGAATGTTATCTGGAATTCTAACTACAAAGTCTTCAGTTACAACTATATGTGTAGAATAGCCACCCTGAGTAGGCTCACCGTATTTATCAACTCCAGCGTATGTAGGAACATTTCCTTTTATGCAGTATTGTTCCTCTCCTTTGTGGCAGTTCTTACATTCACCACAAGAGTCAACCATACAACCGACCCCAACTCGGTCACCCATTTTATACTTTGTAACGTCAGGTCCTACAGCTGTAACCACTCCTGCAATCTCATGTCCAGGTACGAGAGGATAGTTCACTTCTCCCCATTCACCGTGAGCCGTATGGATGTCAGAATGCATATGCCTGCAAATTTAATTTCAATTAGAACATCATTCGAATCAAGATCGCGTCGTTTAATTTCAGCTGCTCGAAAGGGTTTGTCTGGACCGTCGACAGCTCGTGCTTTAGCAGTTATCATAGAAAGACCTCCAAATAATTATATTTTTCAAAAGTAAGAGAATGTGCTTGGTTCGAGCGAAATGAACTCATGATAAATTCCCCTCTGTTCATCTCCAACTTTCTCTTGCAAAACAATAATAATCCTTATAGTTAACTCTAGGTCAAGCGATTAATTAATATTTTCTTAGGATGATCCACACTCTATACAGCTTTTAATTAATCTAGCTATTTTCCCTTTAAGGTGCTTTGACACTCAGCAAATACCGTAGTAATATACCCTAATAATATCGAGTTAACTCGAGGTCTATATCATTTTAAATCGGAGGAAATAGATGAAGACATATTCTATCAGCGAAGTTGCCAAAGAATTGAATCTAACAGTATACACCTTACGTTACTACGACAAGGAGGGGCTTATACCCTTTGTGGAACGGACATCTAGCGGAGCACGGTTGTTTAAAGAATCCGATATCAGCGCTTTAAAAGTAATTGAATGTCTGAAATCTACCGGGATGCCTATTAAGAAGATTAAAAGTTTCATTGATTGGTGTTCGGATGGGGATTCCACGTTGCAAAAAAGACATGACATGTTTATGGAGCGAAAAGCCATTGTAGAAGCACAAATGGAAGAATTAAAAAAACAATGGAACTTATCGAACATAAATGCTTATATTACAAGACTGCTTTGGGTGCCGGAACAGAAGATATTCATAAAAACAATAAAATAAAGATTAACCAGTAACAGAAAACCACCTATATTTCATGATTTTTTATGAAACCAGGTGGTTCTATGTTTCCTACTACAACTTACGTATAGTAAGCTCTGATCACATGCAATTTACACTGGAAGAACTTAACAAAAAAATCAATAGGTCAAGGATGCTAAAATGGCTTCCCTATTTTCTAATTTTTTTGTTGCACTAGAGTTGACTATAACTTTTATACTTCTCTTGTAGATTAAGTCTCAACTTACATTTGGTAAAAAATGTAAGTTGAGACTTAACGGTTTTGCAAGTCAACAAATTTTTATCTTTTAATCTGCTAATATACCTCGCCATGATATGGAAAAGCTTATAGAAATATATAGAGAACTTATTGTCCGCGAACCCAGTACACTACAGCACCTGAGGCTTTGGGACAACGCCTTTAGGAAATGACTTTCTTCTCTTTTAGAGACGCTTCCTTTTTCGCAGCTTTCGAATCAACCGAAATCAAGTAAATAGCGGCTAAGACAAACACCATGCCAATGACATGAAACGATGAGAGGCTTTCTTTTAGAATCAAGGATGAGAGCAGCACAGCACTAATCGGCAAGACACCAGTTAAGACACCGGCTGTGCTTGCTGGAACTTTTTCAATTCCTTGATACATTAGAACAAAAGCAAGAACGGTGACTACCACTCCAAAATAGAAGATAAGTCCCCAATCTTTTAGTGACACTTCCGTAAGAGGAAAACTTGTCGCTTCATAGATCGCAAGCGGTAAGAAAAGAATGACGCCAAATACGCTTACCATCGTTGAGATGGCCAGGGGCGAGACTCTTTTTGAAATCGATTTTCCAAAAATAATAAACAAGGCTTCGCCAATGACAGCACCAATGATTAATAGATTTCCTAGTATGGGGGCGGCGCCGCGCTCAATGTCTGAGAACGCGCCAGATATATTAATGGCGAGTGTTCCACCTACTGCTAAAAAAATGCCGATGAACGTAAATCTTGTCAGCTTTTCTTTTAGCATGATAAATGCAATAACAGCGACAACAGCTGGCAGCGTGCTCGTAATGATACCTCCTTCCATGGCGGTTGAGTATTTTAACCCATTCAGCATAAATATACTGAATAAAAAGACACCGGATAGCGCTTGTAAAAAGAGAATCCCGATATCTTTTTTGCTGAAAGCCGGAATTCCTTCTATTTTCAGCAGCAACGGAACGAGAATGAGGGCGGCGATGAGAAACCGTAATTCGGAAGCGAGAAACACAGGAAAGCTTTCGACGAGCAATTTTCCTGCAACGACTGAGCTTCCGACGATCGCCATCGCGAAAATTATTTTTAGATGAGCCGAGATCCTTTCATTCATATCTATATTCCCTCCTATAACCTGGAATAAAATTCCTTATTCTAACCTACCATGGTAAACTGGTTGACAGTAGTACCACTTATCGCAAAGTTTGGCAGTACCAATTTTTTTATTATGAGAGGGGAAAATATGATTTGGATTCCAATTGATCAAAAACGAGACATTCCGTTCATCCGCCAAGTCTATACACAAATACGCACACAAATCTTACATGGGAATCTTCTTGCAGGAGAGAGACTGCCATCGACACGCCAGCTCGCAAACGAATTAGACGTTTCCCGCAATGTTGTGTTAGAGGCCTATGAGCAATTGATCGCTGAGGGCTATATCGAAGCACGTCACGGTTCCGGGACCTTTGTTGCTGAAGGAGCTTATTTAGAACAGCAGTATCATACGAAAAGCGATCCTTTCTATGAACGTGATGAGCTCTCTAACGAAAAAGATTTAATCGACTTTCGCTCCGGACTGCCTGACTTACAGTTCTTTCCGCGAAAGATATGGGCGAAATTGTCTTATGATGTTTGTATGAACAGCTCTCATACAGTTTTTAGCTACGGCTATCCGGAAGGACGCCCTGAACTAAGACAGGCCCTCGTCCGTTATTTAGTGAAATCACGCGGGGTCCAGTGCCAGCCTCATCAGCTTGTCATCACATCCGGTGCGACGCAAGCGTTAACGCTTGTAGCAAAGCTGCTGCTTAAAAAAGGCGATCAAATTCTGATGGAGGATCCCGTTACAAGAGATATTCAAACGATTTTTTCAACACCCGGTTCCATCCTTCATTCAATCCCTGTCGATGAACATGGAATGAGGACAGAATTAATCACCCCAGATTTTAACCCAAAATGTATCTTTGTCACCCCTTCCCATCAGTATCCATTAGGGAGCACTTTGCCGATTCAGCGCCGAATCCAGCTGATTCAATATGCAAGAGCAACTGGCTGCTACATTGTCGAGGATGATTACGATAGCGAGTTTCGTTATGAAGGGGCGCCGATCAGCTCTTTGCAAGGCTTAGATACCGATCACGTTATTTACATCGGTTCCTTTAGCAAAATACTATCGCCCGCTCTGCGTCTAGGATATCTCATCCTTCCTCCACACTTAATTAAAGAGTGCCGTAAGTTAAAATGGTTCACAGATCTGCATACTCCGTCATTAGAGCAGATCACCTTAGGATGTTTTATGGAAGAAGGATATTTAGAACGACATATCCATAAAATGAAAAAAATCTATAAAAAGAGACGCGATCATCTGGTTGAAGTAATGGAAGAACATTTTTCACATCAAGTGAAGATATTGGGACATTCGACTGGATTGCACCTTGTAGCAGAGTATCAACATAGAGTTTTTACAGAGGATTTCGTGAAGAAAATGCGCGATAACGGCATTCGAGTCTACCCAGTGGAGGATCATGCGATAAAAAAAGGAAAGCATCAAAACCAGATGATATTAGGATATGGTCATTTATGCGAGGAAGAGATTGAAGAAGGGGTTCGGAGATTAGCTGAGTGTTTGGGGTGAGGGGAAGCTGAGCAGTGTAAACACAAAAAAAGAAACTACAAATCATCAAAACAAACTCTGTAGTTTCTTAGGATTCTATACAAACGTTATCCGCTCACAAGAACTTTAGGATGAACCTTTTCAACTACTACGCTCTTTCGTGGAGTAAATATTCTAACTTGATCCACCCTCATTCAAGCTACGCTACCCTTATAATTCATGAAGGACATTTACTTTGCATTTCCGCATTGTTTTGTCCCTCATCGGCTTTATGAAGAACTTCCCAACCGCTTTTCCAACTCCTTTTGTCCCTCATAAACTAAATACACATCAGAGACAGGTTCCTTGTCCCAAGTTATTATGATCAAAGTGAAACTGGGACACCTTTCCTGTCCCCTCTGTCCCTGTCCCTCAAGGTAACAAAATTTTCATCTTTTAATCTCCCCATATACCTCCATCGTAAATTCTTTAAAAGGTGTAGAAGGCAATAAGCTGTAATTAGCATACGCCTGTTCCATTGTCTGGGAAGCCGCTTGTTTATCTCCTAACTTACGTTGACATAGAGCTTTAAATGTATCTACGACATACAATATTGATAAATCAAAAGGATGATGTACGTCTGGAATGACAACCTTATTTAACAAAAATAACGCTTCTTCATTGCGACCTAAATAATAACATGCCTTCCCCTTTTCCAAAGTAAACCATGGATCATAAAACTCGATTGTATCCGAGTCTGAAAGCAACTGGTCAATCTCTTCCAATGCCTTTTCATATTCCTTTTCTTCTGAGATGAGGTCCATGATATAAAAAAGCTTATAAAAATATATAGAGAACTGATTGTCCGCAAACTCCCCGTATTGCTTTAGCTTTTCTAAATAGAAGTTTTTCTTCTTGTCATCCCTAGAAAGCATACCCTCGCAGGCAGCAAGTCGATATAAATCATCTATACGGTAAAAGACTTTTTTTTCCTTTGAAAACTGGATCGCATTTTCCATGATCCTTATGGCTGACTGAGAATTGCCCACAGCAAAATGCAATATTGCTTCATGATAATCAAGATCAAGCCTTGTTAAAGGATCAATATAAGCAAAAGTGGTTTCAATGATCTTTCGTTCTTGTAAAAAGATCGTTAAAGCTTCGTCGTATTTGTGTTCAAGAAATTTTTGATTTACCCAAAAAATAGCAATGGAAGCCCGATTAGAAGAGATATTCAATTGATCAAACATGTTTGCTGCGGTTTCGGAAGACTCTAGCCAGTTTGCTTTCTTCTCTTTCCAAAGAGAATAGCTATATATTTCTAATAGTCGGGCTGCTTCATACCCTTGAGGGATAACATCCCATAATGGCTCGATTAGTTCAATGAGCTGTTTATATTTATTAGCCGTTTTTTGACCATCATCATTATATATTTTTTCTGCTTTTTCTAATATTCCTCGGAGTTCCTCTGAGCTGACGGCATCTAATAAATCAGAAACATCAACATCCAGTCGTTTGGCAATATAAGATAAGCTTTCCATAGATGGATTTGCTTTATTGTTTTCAATTAAGCTGAGCATCCCTTTTGATAATTCTTTGCCTGCAAGTGCTTCAAGTGTTAGCTTTTTCTGCTTCCGTAATTTCTTAATACGTTCTCCAAGCAAAATAGTCCCCCCATTCGCCCATTTGTTTAATTATATTAAACTTTCCCTTGAAAGGAAAGAGATGAGCGTGGTATGATTTGTTTAATTAAATTAAACTTTTAAAGAGAAGGTGCGAAAATGGATGATAAATGGAAAGTAAAAAGGGCGACCTATCACCTGTATACGTTTATGATTAGTAAGCTCATTTCTACATTCGGGGCTCAAATTTATACATTCGCAATCAGTTTCTACATCTTACAGATGACAGGTTCTGCTACAAGCTTTGCGACGAACTTAATCTGTAGTATTCTTCCTAGGGCCATTCTTGCCCCATTTGCTGGAGCGATTACTGATAGATACTCGAAAAAAACAATTGTTATTTTCGCTCAAATTGCCACCACTCTCACAATTGTTGGTCTTCTCATTGTAACGTTAACTTCTGGGCTTTCTTTGCTTTCCATTTATGTTACAACCATTATTTTGTCTTTGGCCTCTACGTTTTCAGGAATAGCCTTTACTTCTTCTATTACTGGATTAATTGATAAGGGACGAATTCAAAAAGCCATGTCTTTAAATCAAATGTCGATCTCATTTGCAGCAGTTGGGAGTCCCGCAATTGGGGGGATATTATATGGAACGGTATCAATGCCTGTGTTTCTTTTGATCTATATGACCGCATCCATCCTTGCTGTTATTCTTGAGTCAACGATGAACTTCCAGCTTTTCAGTCAACCGAAAGAAGAGGAAAAAGGAGAACAGAAAGAATCGATCTTAAAGAGCATAAAGCTAGGCATTAGCTATTTGAAATTGCAGCCTGTTATTGTACTTATGCTGTGGATCGGACTATTGGTAAACTTTTTGTTCGGGGCCTTTGAGGTAGGGTATTCTTATATTCTTATAGAAAAACTGAAACTAGAATCACAGCATTTCGGTTTTACACAAGGGGCATTTTCCGTGGGGATGCTATTAATGTCACTGTATTTTTCAATGAGAAAAGAAGTGAAATTTCCACTGCTTGTTTCCAAACGAGGTATCCTAGCGTTAGGTATTTTGATGGGATCCGTTTCCTTACCGTTGATTAGCACCTTAACGTATAACCTCGTATTTGCTTATTATTTGGTACTCATGTTCTGTCTCGGCTTAATCATTATCGTTATCAACACACCGTTACAAGTCATGTTACAAAACACAATCGATGACGCGTATAAAGGCCGTGTATTTTCGATTATTGAAACGATGTCCATGTCACTCATTCCATTTGGAATGGTAATGTACGGCTTTCTGTACGATATCTTTCCAGGTCAATGGGTCCTCCTTCTATCTGCGTCTTTCCTAATAATGGTTGTTCTTGTCCTTGCAAGACCACCGGTGCTGCGTAAAGCCCACCCAGAGCTTGCTGAAGAAAATGTAGGGATAGAGGAAAAGGTCAAGGAAATCAATGTAAAAATATAAAGGTTAATTTCAATTGAAAAATAGCGGTGGTCTAGTGGCCACCGCATACTATTACAAAAGTTCCCTCTGATTTACATCAATTTGCTTTTGCTGTTTTGACGGAACCTCATTCCGCTATTCCAATCAAATCCCTTGTTTTGAGTAGTTTTTGGATCCTCATTCCGTTATTTTCTTGTTTCGGGCTTATAATCCAATTGCTTTGTGGCTTTAACGGAACCAGGATCCACTTTCCCCTTTTTTGGTGCGCATTTTTTCAATTTAGCGGAATCAGGAGCCTCTTTGTCTAACCATATCCCTTTTATAGTACTCTATTAGCTAGTTACTTCAATAAAAAAGAGTAATCCCTGCTTATTCAAGGATCTCACCTGTTGCTTTTGCCGTATTCGTTCATTTAATAGATAAATTATAATGTTTTATTCTAATGGATTTTTCTTTTCATTTGGATAATCAATTGAATTAGCTATTTCAACTAACATTTCAGGAGTGACCTTTTTTGAAATCCTTTTAGGAATATTAAGCATATATTGCCAATTATCTCTTTCAAAAACGAGGGATTCGAACGATTCCGAAACGTTTATAAACTTTGCTTCATTTCCATTTTTTAGTTTATACAGTTTAACAATACGTTTATCTTTGATTGGAATTTTATGCTCTATAGATCGAACAAAGATAAAATAATGATTCTCTGGTGATTTATCATTAATAAACTCCAATTCAAGGGAATCGTTTATGTCACCATCTGCATCTGTAAACCTTCCGAAATGATGTGTAAAGCTTAGAGGCGGGAGCCTAAGCGGTAGTTTTAAGTCTTGTTTGAAATGAAGTTCAAATTCTTTAACAGCCTCTTCAACCGTTTTATAACCAATTTCAGGATAAATTTCTTCAAAAGGTCGAGACTCACTAATTGTTTTGGCGGAAGCTGTTTCACTGCTTACCCCACAAATAGAGGTACAAAAAATAAGCATCACAAGAAATATATTTTTCTTCAATTAGCATCACCCTAAGTTGTATTTGGGTATACCTTCACCCAAACATTGACAATTATTCATTTTTCATTAAATTCCTCGTGAGGAAAACAAGAAAAAGCAATGCCTTATTAAAGCATCGCAGTTTAATAGTTATAAAAATTGACTTGTCTCTACTCTAGTAGCTGCCTTCCCCTTAACCTGCTTTAACGTTGCTACTATAAGAAAACTAACAATCACTAATAAGAGCCATGAACTTAGCTTTCCTAAATGAACGAGACTCCACGCATCAGTTTGATTGGGATATTCCCAGGCTCCAAAGAATGTTGCGATATTTTCGGCTATCCATATAAAAAACCCAATGAGCACAAAAGATAGGGAGAGTGGCATACGATAACGAGTTCCATCCACCTCGTATGTGACCAATGATTTCCAAAAGACGATAATGACCAGGCCAGATAACCACCAACGAACGTCAATCCAATAATGGTGAGTGAAGAAATTCAAATAAATCGCAGCTGCAAGAGAGACAACGACTAAAAACGGTGGCCACTTTATCAACTCAACCTTCAACCTCCGCCACGCCTGGCAAAGATAACTCGCTACACTTGCGTACATAAATCCACTATACAAAGGCACTCCAAAAATTTTAAAATATCCTTCTTCTGGATAAGACCACGAGCCCATATGTACCTTGAAAAGTTCAAGAGCAAGACCAATAACGTGGAACAATGTGATCACCTTTAGCTCATCTCTTGTTTCAAGCCCAGAACTCACCATCCACCACTGCATAAGAAGGCAAATGATGAGCATCCAGTCATACCGTGGCAGGAAGGGAAGTGACATGACTTGCGTTAAAGCCAAAGAGGCAAAAATAATGACAGGAAACAAACATGATAGGGCCTGCTCCCAACCAAAACGAACGAGTTGTTTTACTGCTCTCATTTATTTTGCCTCCATTTACTCTTTAGCTTCTTCATCACTTCGATACTCTAAAATATCACCAGGCTGACAATCTAAAGCCTTACAAATGGCCTCTAAAGTTGAAAATCGAATCGCCTTTGCCTTTCCATTTTTCAAGATAGAAAGGTTAGCCATTGTTATTCCAACCCTCTCCGAAAGTTCTGTTACACTCATTTTCCTTTTAGCCAGCATCACATCAATATTGATTACAATTGCCATGATATCCACCTCAAACCGTTAAATCATTTTCTGATTTAATATTGATCGCTTCTTGTAAAAGTTTTTGGAGAACCGCAGCAAAGACCGCGATAACCGATGAAGCAAAAATAATTACTAAACCGATGACGATGATACCAGGGGCGTCGTCCATCTCTGCGATGAGATATAAAAATGGCATGCCTACCAAATAAAGGATACCGATTGTGATTGCACAGTATTTTATCATTTTTAAAGCTCTTACAGAAAAGTTAGAAAATGCTATGTTCGTGTCAATATAGTTTAAGAGCCTGAAAGCCTGATACAAAGCAGTGAAAAATGGGATCGCTGTCCCATACATAATGATTAAAAGAGGATATAGCATGTGGGCATAATCTGGATTTACTGGATGATTAGCCAACCAAGGTATGCCAAATAGACATAAACCAAGAACGGGAGCTCCAATCAGAATAACAGCTATCCTTAAAAAGAATGTTGAACCTTGCTTCATAAAAAACACCTCACATTTTTATTAATTTGATTATAATACACCATTTATTGTTTTACGATAAATAATTATTATTTTATATTATATTTTTTCTGTATTTAAATATCCTGTTAAATTTCAGACAAAGAAAAAAGCATTCCTCATGACAAGAAATACTCGATGAAACACACACTCTTTATGTTCTAACCACATACCTACTTCATCACGCTTACTGTTTAACCTACTATCTTTTCAACTACTACGCTCGTTCTTGGAGCAATATTCTAACATGATCCATCCCTCAAGCCAGACTACGCTAACCCTAAAACAACTCATGAAGGACATTTACTTTGCATTTCCGACTTGTTTTGTCGTTCATCGGCTTTATGAAGAACTTTTCAACTGCTTTTGTCGTTAATTGGGCATCAGAGACAGGTTCCTTGTCCCAATTTATATGATCAAAGTGAAACTGGGACACCTTTCAAGTCCCCTCTGTCCCTATATTCGGTTTCGAATAAAAGATAGAGTGTCTTTTTCAATTCTTTTTCGTTTAAAAACGATACCTGCATGCCCACAAGGATAAATAAGCCGTTTCGGTCTTCCCCACGACTCCCACAAGTAGGTAGCATCTTCCATGTGAATATATTGGTCATACTTTCCAGAAATCAGTAAGATGTTATCCTTGTTAATTTTAGATGCGGCTATACTCGGTTCAGTAATTTTCCAATATTGTTCTAATTCACGATAGTGAACTCCATGTCGTTCTAAGTCTTCTCGAATAAATTTTCCAGGTATGGTGTTCCATATCGAATAGGAAAGACGGTTCGAATAAAAAATGGAGATAAGCATATCCATTTGGTCTTCAAGGGTAGAAACTAGATTTGTAATAAAACCGCCTAGGCTCACACCGATAACGATGACAGGACCTTTTTTATTCTTCTTTAGCCATTGAATGAGTGTCCGCAAGTCAACAATCGTTTGTTTAACAGCTTGTAGAGTTCTTTCTATATCCGCGCTAATCATCAATTCTCCGCTATAACTAGAAATTTTTGGCTCCCGTTGAAAGTGATAAGGTAACGTGAAATAATACATATTCCACTTCATCTCCCCCATCATACGGTGATGAAAGATATTCTTAATACGGTCTAGTGAAGTTGAACGCCACCCATGAACAAAAACCACGTTAGGAGAGTCTTGATTTTCATGTAAAAAGACTTCTCCACCTAAGTAATCATTATGCGAATCATTAGATAGAATGGAACTTCTTGCACGAAATCCTCCGATGCTATAATCTTGTACCATTTCATGTATATCAATATTGAGGTCTGAAGGGTCAACCATGTAAAAGGTTTCTCGCTCCTCTACTTTAGGGATAAAATCAGTCACAGGTGAAAATTGAAATTCCTCACTTCTTTTTTTATGTAGATTATGTAAAGCGTAGTAGTCTATTATTTTTGATAAAAGCAAAATGATATGTCTCCCAACACTTCTAATTTGTACGCAATGATTTTTCTTATTTTATACATATATCCAGTTACTAGAGTTAGTATATTCAATATGTTTCATATTTTTCACTCCATTTAACAACTGCTATATGGTCGTTACTATAATAATGCTCAACGTTAATAAGCGTTATAAAATTTTTATTTGCATAAGTTCTTGCCATTGTTGAAGGGGAAAATATTATTCTGTATTTTCCTCTAAGTTCTTCCCTTACTTTTTCCGTTAATTTAGCACCTTGTTTATTATGTTCCTCTTCCATTTCAATACCATTTAGAATTAATTTATCTATATCCCAATTAATCCACTCACCGTATTTAATCGCCCATTCCATTAATTCATTTTTTAACTCATTTGAAATCGCGATATCTTCTAAATCAAAGTTGCAACCACATTGATTACACCAAATAGGGTCAGCTCCAACATCACCTTCAACTTTTAATTCATAGATTTCTTTTTGCTCACAAAAACAGTGCATATCATCCACTTCTCCTCTGACATAGCTTTTTCATTTTAATTTCACTTGGTAATTAACTATTCGTAAGTAAAATAAGTGATAGCTGTTGTTTCGTTCTCGCTCCCTTGTTTTAAGACATATCATAAAAAAACTACTAATCTTGTTAAATAAGCCTGACGAATAATATGATGCATAATCCGATAACTGCTCCAATATCTGATGCAGAACTTTTATTTTCTTTTCTCTTTTGAAGTATTGTAATCGTCTTCCCAAGAATGACTGATATTAACGCTATACTTATTACTGTATTACTAAAGGTTGAATTGAATGAAACATCAGACATCGCAACTATTAGTATCGGAATCAGTATCAATAATACAGCACTAAAATACAAGAACCATTTCAATTTATTCATTTTTATAAAAATTCCCTCCAGATTTATGCAATCAACTTTCATGCTTCTTCAACTCCATTTACTGTATTCGCCCCTACTGATGAAGCATTCGAAAAGCTGTTAAAAGAATTAAACATCACAGCAGATAAACTATTAGAAAGAGAAGATCTAAAAGAAATTCTCCTGTATCATGTGGTCCCGGGTACAGTCATGTCCGATAGCTTGAAAGACGGGATGAATGTCAAAACATTAGCAGTGAAAGAAGTGAAAATTTCACTTGACCCTATTCAAGTTAATGATACCAATGTCGTGACACCAGACATTAAAGCATCCAATGGTGTAATCCATGTTATTGATAAAGTGTTAGTGCCATAGGGATTAAAGGGACATCTATCCTTTCCCCTCTGATCTCAACCTGTCCTCTTTGTCCCTTCAACAACTTCAACAATTCTTTACCCAATTTCGCATCCCCATTCTTTCAACGCTTTGTATTTCTTCTATTCATACAACCTTAATTCCTCTTCTAGTATCTAACCATGCCTTATGTTCAAAGAGTGGGACACCTTTCCTGTCCCCCTGTTCCACCATGTTCAAGTAAAATATAACTAGAAAACGCTTACTTTAAAATGTAAAAAATGGAGAGGATGTCATGAGCGTAAATAATTTGGCTCACCGTAAGACGAACAAGACAATTAAACTGATCGATGAAACAGGGAATCCAATTGCAGGTAAAAAGGTGTCTTTAAAACAGACAAATCATAAGTTCTTATTTGGCTGCGGTATTTTTGATGCTATCGAAGTAGCTAACAAAAGTGTACCTGAAGACAGATTGGTATTTTTAGAAGAACAACTGGATAAGTTTTTAGATGTTTTTAACTCTGCTACACTACCTTTCTATTGGGCATTGTTCGAGCCTGAAAAAGGAAAACCACGCACAAACGAATTAAAAACGGCTGCGCAGTGGTTAAAAGAAAGAAATGTTACAGTGAAAGGCCATCCCCTTTGTTGGCACACCCTTACCGCTCCATGGCTCCTAGATATGAGCAATGAAGAAATTTTAAAAGCACAGTTTGATCGAATTGAACGTGATGTATCAGATTTTAAAGGGGTAATCGATACGTGGGACGTGATCAATGAAGTGGTTATCATGCCAATCTTTGATAAGTACGATAATGGGATTACTAGAATTTCTAGAGACCTTAGCCGTGTTGGAATCATTAAAGAGATGTTTGAAAAAACACGTGAATTCAACCCTAATGCTACATTATTATTAAATGACTTTAATACATCGATCAACTATGAAATCTTAATAGATGGCTGCCTCAATGCAGGTGTTACAATTGATGCCATTGGGATTCAATCCCACCAACACCAAGGCTATTGGGGCCGTGAGAAACTAGAACAAGTATTAGATCGCTTTTCATCTTTTGGTCTACCAATACACTTTACAGAAAATACGTTAACATCTGGACATCTTATGCCAGCTGACATTGTAGACCTGAATGATTACCAGGTCACAGAATGGCCATCAACACCAGAATTCGAGGAACGTCAAGCAAAAGAAGTAGAAGAAATGTATTCAATTCTATTTGAACATCCTCTCGTAGAAGCCATTACAACATGGTCATTCAGCGATGTTGGCGCATGGCTGGGTGCCCCTGCTGGCTTTCTCAGAAAAGATAATAGCCCAAAACCAGCTTATGAAGTAGTAAAGAAACTTATCAAAGAAGACTGGAATACAAATGTTATCCGTCAAACAGATGACAACGGATTCGTTTCATTTGAAGGATTCCTTGGGGAGTATGACCTTGTCTGTGGGGATAAAAAAGTAAGCTTTAAATTAGAGAAAGGTGTAGATACAGAGCAGATAATTATCTAAAAGAATACCCTCAAAAATGTCGAGAAAGGGTGTGCCCAAAAGGTCCAGTTTTGACCTTTTGGGACACACCCTTTCATCCATTTTTCCGAAAACTTTTATCCCCAGACTTTTATATAATTTTTCCCTGCTTGCAAATTAGCAAGTGGTCCTAACACACTCTTTTCTTGCCTTTGCTTTCCTAATAAATCCTTATCCAAGATTACTTCGCTTCCATCTGGATTTTCAAATTCTGCATCAACAATAAGTGTTCTTTCTAGAGTTTTGGTAGATTGAATTTCTCCTAGTAATGACTCGAAATCTTCTGGAAGCCCAATTGAAAGATAAACTTCATTTCCTTCTTCGATGATTGTTATTTCTGGATTAAAGTTATCCGCTACAGCACTTTCATTTTCTCTTTCAAACGATTCTGCACCATTATAGTATGCATTACAATTAATATATACCGGTTGCTCAACTTGATGGAATGTACGATGGTCACCACCTTCTTGATCCACTGTCTCGATGTATTCCTCAAGTGAAGTTGTATAACCTTTATAGTGAGCAGTACCAACATATTCATTTGTTAACTCTGCAGGGGTTTCTGCATAGGAACCAGCTACTTTCATAGAATCGTCGCCAATAAAGATATTATTATAGAATCGATCATCTCCACCATACACAGGAGCAAAGCCAGCTATCTCCGTACTATGTGGTACATGATATGGTGTTGCACGATCAAGCATTTTGCGTTGAACCATTTTCCCTCGAATTAGATTATTAATATATGCTCCACCTTGGGCATGGTTATCTAACGCATAGTCTGCAGTTAAAATATTGTTATCAACAATATATGGACCACTACTAACTTCAACAAACAAGTCACGGTTATTTCTATAAAACAGATTCCTGCTCACTCTTGTACCTTGTGTCTGCCAATCTAACCATGTTCCTAGCGAGCAGTCATGAATACGATTGTCATAAATTTGAACGTCAATTGCTGCGTGTAATTTAATGCCTGCAATCTCATGTCCATAAAACTCACGCTTTAATGCAATATTGTAAATGTGGTTGTTATAAATTTCACTGAATACGCAACCTAGATGACCTACCACACCATTTTGACCACAATCATAGATTGTGTTATTTCGGATGATATGGGAACCAATTTTTTCTTTACTCCAACCAATTTGTCTAGCAGAAAAGACTGACTCTAGCTGATATTGATAGCCTGGCTTATCTTTTCGAATACTGCGATAGTTATGACCCGTTGAAGCTTCTTTACCAATACTGATTGCACTACATTTTGCATCATGGATATTATTATCCTCGATAATCCATCCTTTACTCCAATTAGGCCCGATTAATCCTGGCTGATCAGCTGTTGGCGGAGTCCATGGAGTTGCCGCCTGAGCCATTTCAAAACCTCTAACCGTAATATAATTGATTCCAATTTGATCTGGATAAAAACAAGCTTTACGTACATTAATCTCTACTACTTCTTCATTAGGATTTGCTCCGTGAAAATTAGCATAGATGGTTGTATTGTATTCATCTACTTCTGCGTACCAAACATATTTTGTTTGTTCTTGATTTTGGACAGGAACAACTGACTTTGTCCAGTGGTCTAACACTTCTGTTTTCACTTCTGGATCTTTTAACTGTTCAAAAGTTTCTGCCTCATAAAAGGACATGCCATTTAAATAAACATCACCTAGATGTCTTCCTGGATTATACACAACCCAGTCCCCGAAAATCTCTTCTTTGTATGGATTAAAATCTCCGAAAAGTTCATTTCGTAATTCAACTTTCCAGACAGTTCCTTCGATCTGTTCCCAATCTTGAATTTGCTCGGATCCTTTAATGACAACTTTTTCACCATCAGCTGCCTTATATGTAATTCTTCTATATTCACTTAATCCTGCATACTTCGGTTTCACCCATTCTCGATATTCTCCTTCATGGACAATAACAGTATCTCCTGCTTGAGCAACAGAAGCCGCCTTATTGATTGTCAAGAATGGATTCTGTTTTGTTCCCTCTGCATGATCTGAACCATTTTTTGCTACATGATATTCAAAGGCCATTATACTTCCTCCTTTTTATATTAGAACTAGCTTCATTATAGGAGAAAAATTTAGTTTAGTTCTATTCAAAATATAGTATAATGTAAGACAATATTAGTGTTTGTTTTAAGGGGGCGAAGCTAGTGGGCTTTTTTGAACATCACGGAGTTGAAGAAAAAGAATTCTTTCGCTCTTCTAATCTAGTTAATTTTACCTTTCCTCTTCACTTTCACAGAGCTTATGAACTCATCATTATTAATGAAGGAGAATTACTAGTAAGTATTGACCAAAAAGAATATGTGATGAATAAAAATGATATCGCATTCATTTTTAATAACCAAATGCATGAATTTAAAACCATGGACCATTCCAACATTTCCATCGTTATCTTTTCACCTGAATTAATTGGAGATTTTTTCATGAAATATAAGGGGTATGTCCCAGAAAATAATGTGATTCACTTAAGGAAAGCCTTCGATTTAGATAAACTAGACTCTATTTATAGGCAGAAAAGTTTCCTGTATGATATTTGCGGTACATTGGTCTATAATACTGAATTTCTTCCCGTAGAACACTCAACAAAAACGGAAGTATTACATAAAATTCTCCTATATGTCGATAGGAATTATAGTGAGGATTGTACGTTAAAAGTAATAGCAAAACAATTACAATACGATTATACCTACCTGTCTAAACTTTTTATACAAATGACAAACTTGAGCTTTACTGAATACTTGAATCAATATCGAACTTCACAAGCCTGTTATCTGTTAAAAAATAGTCATCAGTCGATTAGTGAGATATCTATAAATTGCGGTTATAATAACCTGAGGTCATTCAATCGTAATTTCAAAAAATTCACAAGCCATTCACCTAGAAAATTCAGAGAACTAGCCTAGGGAAATTAACTTGAATTAATAACTCAACTCGATAAATATCAAGGCCTAGTTCATAAGAATAAAAATGTAGTTGTCAAAATACTAATTGAATGGAAAAAACACCTCTCATTTGGCTTATTATGTGTGACCAAACACACAACCAAATAGAAGAGGTGTCTCCTATAAATTGAAATCTCCTCAAGAAAATGACTAGGATTGAGCTGTTTACACTTTCTTATCGAACATGGTTAAATAAACAAGACGTTTACACTTTGCTTTTCTATAACAGCACCGCCAGAGTCTCCCCCAGCTACAATCGTCAACTCACTCATTAGCTATTTTTGAACCCACACCTTTTCCTTTAAAACCTGCCTCCACCTCCCATTCTTCATCCGTCGGTGGATAAGTTTTCTTCACTTTAAAGGAAAGAATCAACGCCACTAACGTCAATACACCAATCATCCCAAATGCGATAATGGCTCCAAATATATCAGGATTCACGATCTGAGGAACATTAGCTCCAGCCCTTTCTGCCGTTGTCATCGTTGTTACAAGTAACCCAGTTCCAATAGACGCTGACATCTGGCGCACCGTATTCGTAACCGCTGACCCATGGGGAATCAATTTTCTTGGTATTTGATTGAGCCCTGCTGTATTAACAGGCATCATCACCATCGAGAAACCAAACATACGAATCGCATACATCACAGCTAAATACAAGATGGATGTAGTTGTATCAATGAAAAGAAAAGCAAAGGTGGAGATCGTCATGATAATTAAACCAGGAATTGCCAACAACCGTGCACCATATCGGTCAAATATTCTTCCTGTAATGGGAGCCATGAAACCTGTGATCAATGCTCCAGGAAGTAAGACAATTCCCGCCTCTACTGCCGTAAATCCACGCATATTGTGCATATACAATGGAATCAGTGTCTCAAGCCCGATGAGACCCAAGAAGCCGATACTGCAAATGATGGTAGAAAGAGTAAACATACGCGCCTTAAAAACACGGAATTCCAGCATCGGATGGGACAATCCAAGCTGGCGCTTAATGAAAAAGTAGATCATTAACACTCCAAGGGCTAGGAAGAATATCGTTTGTGGACTCCCCCAGCCATTGTTCCCTGCACTAGTGAACCCGTACAAAAGTCCCCCGAAACCAAAAGTAGATAACACAATCGAAAACGGATCGACTTTCGGGTTTTTTAGCTCAGTCACATTCCTCATACTAAAATATGCTAACACCAACATCAGCAGCGCTAAAGGGATAATTCCATAAAATAAATAGCGCCACTCATAATTCGTGATCACCCATCCAGACAACGTCGGCCCGATCGCTGGTGCAAATGAGATCACAAGACCAATATACCCCATAGCTGCTCCCCGTCGTTCTACAGGGAAAATAAATAAAAACACCGTCTGCATTAATGGAATCATGACCCCTGCTCCAATCGACTGAATAATCCTGCCTGTAAGTAAGATAGGAAAATTTGTCGCCATGGCCGCGATTACAGTTCCAATCGTGAAGATTGCCATTGCCGATAAGAAAAGCTGTCTTGTCGTAAATTTTTCAATTAAAAAAGCAGAAATAGGTACCATGATGCCCATCACAAGCATAAAAACGGTCGTTAGCCATTGCCCCGTATTTGCCGTGATGTTCATTTCTACCATCAGCGGCGGAATCGCTGTAATCATGAGTGTTTGGTTCAAAACAGCAATAAACGACCCTATGAGTAATAATCCAGCAATCAATACTTTACTATAACTCTCTTTATTTTCCATATAAAAAACCCCTAATTAATCAAATCTTCAACCTTTATAAACTCAGTTTAAGTGGCTAGTTTTTTATTTACTTAACAACGTTCGCACTCCTTTATATATGGTCCCTGTATATAAGTATATCTCAACTATTATATTTCGCAACACGAAATATAGACCTTTTTTTAAAGGGTCATCATGGACAGATTCTGAATTGAACCTAGAAAGTTTGACACCTTCCCTGTCCCGATTCCTCAAAAAAAGTACCAACTATTCTATAAATAGTAAATAGAAAGTTGGCACTTTTCATAGTTGTGGTATAAATGGTAAGAAAATCTTGCTAGGAAAATTGCTATAGAGGGCTGCGCGTTGAAAATCTAATAGTGATAGAACTATGGATTCACTTTAAGCTTCGAAAAGAAGGGATTGTAAGATAAGGTTAACTTAAACAGCCTTACTCCAATGGAATATCAGAGTAAGGCTGCTTTTCACCTCGCTTACGAAGTTACTCTTTCTTTATTAGCTACAAAATGCAACGGATTTTGTACGTTACCAAATTCAGATGCATGTGGGCGATCGTCATCATCTTCGTAGCCATACTCAATCATTCTATTACGGTTTAAGCATAGCTTCGTGTAAGACGGTTTCAGCAAATCAAACAGTTGGAACCTTTCTTTAAGTTCTGGAAACCGACTTTGGTATGCGAGGATTGTTTCTCTTAGTAAGAGCCAAAATCTTTCCTCATCATACTCATAATAAGTATCCAAAATATCTGCTAAGTAACGGAAATGGCAGACAAAAAGCCCCGTAAAAATAAATTGACATAACCCTTCTGCCCCTTCACTGCGAAGAATAGGCTTTAAATCCTCCGGTAACTGTTGTAGTTCAGGAAGGGGCTCGTCACTAACATTGACATCATCAACGAAGTCTTTCATCGCTAAACGATGTGGGACATAATCCTTTAACACTAAAACAGTATTTTGTCCATGCGGCGAAAACACCGTTCCATATTGATAAAGATAATGCAGCAGCGGCGGCAATGTTACGCTAAATAACCTTTCTATCCACTCAACAACCGATAATTTCGACCGTTCAATTAAGGATGCCACAAATGGCTTGCCTGCTTTATCAACATAAAGCAAGGATGCCAATGTGATCGGACGTTCTCCTTCTTCCAAAAATGAGTAGATGCTCTCACGCCAAATACTACCTAGCATTTCTAGACATTGATAAGGTGCTCCCACAAGCTTTGAATAATATGGATGGTCATAGTTTACACTAGCCACTTCTCCCGGCAAGATCAATCGGCATTCATCGCGTAAAAATGAGTCCTGATCACGGATGCTGTGAATATATTCGGTGATGATTGGTGCGACAACGGTTCGTTCTCCAGGTAGACCACGGTACACTAACGTATTTAAAATACTCATTGGTAATTTAACGTGATGTTTGCCTTTGTCACTTGTATTCACAAACGTCCGAATCGACTGCTGCGGAAGATAATTATCATCTCCCTCCCCAAGAGGAATGATTCGTTTTTGAGCGATATCCTCTGGGAAATACTGAATGATAGTATTATTCCACTGCCATTCATGGATTGGTAGAAAAATGTAATCTACAGATTCTACCTCTTTCCTTTTTAAAAGCTCCAAGAAATACTCTAGCTTTTCTTTCCCTAACTCTGCTTGAAGTAACGTTTTATAATCTACTGTTGAAACAGAATGAAAGGTAGCATAATCCTTATGAACGGCTACCCATGAAAGCTTCACTTGCTTTTTTTGTTCTGGTGAATAAGAAAGATAGTCTTGATAATCAAATCCAATTCGTCCTTTGTTGTATGTAATCCATGGATGCCCTTCCATCTCTCCTTCTAATTCTCCATAATCCATAGCGACTAGCTCTTCCACACTTAGCTGCTCTTTTTTCTGTAAAATATGGGCATCTGCTAATAAGGTGTTGTTATATTCTTTAATAAGATGGGCTGTTGTCAAAGACTTCATCCCGACTGTTTTTTGAATATCTAAAATAAATTGAATCGGTTTATTGCCTTTTTCCCATTCTCCATTTCTCAAGCAACGAATCGTTTCTGAGTCAATTTTATAGCTGTCCATTAAACGGCTTTTTCCTTCAAATTGATAGCGGACTTCTTGACCCCTCTCCTTGTCTTTGAGGACAAGCTGATAAACGGTGCAACGTTCTGTTTCTTCAATAACCTCAGGATGGATAATCTCCTCGTACATAAATTCTGAGATCATTTTTGCTACTAAGTTTAGACTAACTTGATCCCAAATTGCAGGCTTCAATATTTCTTGTATATAGTTACGATTTTGCATAATTTCACTCTCCAATATTTTTAATTATTATTACGCAGCATCTATATCCTTAACTAGTGGCTTTCGGACTTTAAAAATCATTAGACGTGCTGCAAACAGTGTAAGCAAACAAATGACTCCAGCAAAAACTAAAGGCGTTGCTAAGCTATATGAATGAACGGACATTGAAGCGAGCAATGGTGCGACGAGCAAACCTGCATTTTGAAACGATGAAGCGATCGTATAGTTAACCTGTAGCTGATTGCTACTTTTCTGAAATAAGTAAAGTTCAAGTGCAGATTGTGCAATCGCAAGAAAAAAACCGTAAAAAACTCTTCCAATACATAAAACAAGTAAACTACTAGTCATTCCCTGTAACACAAGACTTATAGCTAAGACTCCTATAGCGAACGAAAAAACAAATGAAAGTCTCTCCGGTGAACAGACTTTTCGAATAGTTGGATAAGCAATGATCGCCATTACACTTGGAATCATAAATAAAATACTACTCTCAACTAACGAAAGCTGAAAATCAGTAATCGTATACGTTGCAAAGTAAGGACGGATCATATTGTTCGCTGTATGAAAGGCAAAGATGATCAGACCGATTGTCACTAAAAAACGGAATTGCTTTTTTCCTGACTGAACCACATGTTTAGTAGGTACCGTTTTTTTCCTTGATGATAGTGTTCGAAATGTTATGCAACAAAAAAACCAAATGACGACCTCTATCACAGCTAACCCGTAAAATAAAAGCAACGGATCTTCAAGTTTGATGATCCATGCTCCTGATAACGTCCCTAAGATGATCGCTCCATGAAAGAGCATATGGTACGTTCCAACAACCCGAGATCGTTTCCCCTCTCCGTTTAGCTCAATCAATAAAGGATAAATGAGAAAAAAGCTGCTTTTTCCGATTAACAGGAAAACTGTAAACAATAAAAATTGCTGTTCACCTTGTGCTGCTGCCATTCCAACTAACATGACAGCTGACATCCATTGCCCAACATACAACAAGTGCTTCACTTCAAAATATTTGGAAAGTACCCCCCAAACCGAAACGGCGATGACAACTGTTAAACGAGCGATAAAAATGTAAAAAGCCGTATATCCCAAATCATTAATTCCAAATACTTTGTCAAAGAACTGAGGATAAAAGGGTGACAATGCCACATCTGTATACACGAAATAGAAAATTAAGAAACATAACATGGTTTGGATCGCTTTGAAAGAAGTCATTTACAAAACTCCAAATTGCTGAAAAACCGTACGCTTCGAAATAGGATACACGTTCCGATTCGCGAGTTGATTTATAATGATGGAATTCCGGTAAGCCCCGAGTCCCAAGTCTGGTGCCCCGACTCCATGGGTATGCATCTCTCCATTTTGAATAAAAATTTTATTGGCAATATCTTCGTTAAGCGTAAGCTGATAATTTTCCTCTACAAGATACCGCCCTTTTTCATCCCACCGAATAAGCGAGTGCAGATCAGTTAGAAACCTCGGAATAGAATGCTGGTAGCCTGTAGCTGCTATGACAATCTCACTTTCATGTGTAAAGGTTTGCCCCTGCTCCCATTGACTGCATCGCAACTGATACTTCGTACTTACGCCATCGTCGATTTCCTTCACATCTGCTACTTCTGTTTTCGCAAGCAAACGAACAAGAGGAGTCTTTCCTCCGACAGAATATTCATAGAGGGCATCATAAATATCGGAAATCGTCGTTGCGCTAATTCCTTTATACAGCAAGTCTTGTTTCGGGAGCTGCTCGTCTTTTTTTTCTTGTGGTAATTGATAGAAATAACTCGTATAATCCGGTGAAAAATGCTCTAAACCAAGCTTTGAGTATTCCATTGAAAAAAAGCCTTTTGACCGCGTAAACCAATCCAATTGATAGTGATAAAGGTGCTGTTCTCTTAACAGTTCAAGAAAGACTTCAGCCGCGCTTTGTCCCGAACCGACAACCGTAATCGAATCTGCCTGACGTAATCGCTCGCGATTTTGTAAAAATTCAGCCGAATGAAACAGATTTTCTCTAGAGTGACCAGACATGCTATCTGGAATATACGGTGCACTGCCAATCCCAATGACAAGATGACGAGAATAATAGTAGTCAACATCCCCTGTTTCCATGTCCTCTGTTTCGACTTTAAAGTACCCGTTATGACTGTCTAGTTCGCCTTCAAACCAGCTCACTTCAGCAAAATCCATTTGCCACTGAATCGCTGTCACTTTTTTGCCAAAGCAGCAGTTTGTTACTTGTTCTGAAATCCACTTACAATAATGGTTATACTCCCTTCTTGGGATGTGAAATCGTTCAAGAAAATAGAACTTATACAACCGTTCATGCTCATGTAAATAATTGAGAAAACTGAACCGGCTCTTCGGATTAGCCATCGTGACAACATCCGCGAAAAACGGGACTTGAAGGGTCGTTTCCTCAATAAGAAGCCCCCCGTGCCACTCAAAATGAGGCTTCTGTTCAAAAAATAGCGACTTTACTTCTGTGCTTTCTTCCGCTAACGCCGCTAAGCCGAGATTAAAAGGACCAATCCCAACACCAATGACATCATACATGTAGTTGCTCACTGAAGTTGACATCCTTCCACCTCCTAAAAAAGCTTGTCCGCTCACAAAACATGAGCAATCCACGTTTGTTAGGTAGCTCGATTTCCTTTTGGGGTTCAAAGCCGCATTTTTCAAAAATATGAATCATCTTTTCATTACGAATATCGGGCTCAGCGACAATTTTTCCCGTCGCCTCATGCTGAAACAAAAAGGCCGTCATCGTCCGCAAAAATGGCAACGCTAATCCTTTCCCTAAAAATTTTTCAGGGCCAAACAATAGGTGAATCCCTTGATCTTCGTCACCAACCTGATAGTAATCTGCAATAATGTCATCTTTGGCCCAGTAACATTCCCAATAGCTCATCGGTTCACCGTTGACAAAGCCAATATACAAAGTCTGATGACGATCATCTAAAAGCTTTTGTAAATGCGCTTTATAGTCAGAAAGAGGAATGTTTTGCTTCCAAAATGGAATGACATGGGCTTGATGATGCCAATGGTGTAAGCGCTCCAAATCCTCTTTTAGCTTGACTTGCCGAAATGAGATCTCATAACGAGTCTCTTGATCAATAAGCTTCACTCGTAACCAACTCCTTTCGTGCCAAAGGATTATCGATGTCAACGTACACCGATTGCGTTTCGAGTGAACCCGTTAGCTCATCCATGTCATGAAAACGAGTTAGTAAGTTTGCTTTGCACGGCAGCTTTTCATAGGTAAGTAAGCTAGTAATGAGCTGTGATGAACTTTCTGCTGGGACTTCAATTTGTTCTAATACTTTCTTGATCTCAACGAGTAGCTTCCTTTCATCAATAAGGTTGCCTACACCAAACGCGTTAACTAAGCCAAGCAAATGATTATAGTAAAAATAGTACCGTAAACGCTCATCTGCAATCGCATCTGAACAAACGGTGTTACTCTTCTCGCTAATCCCTGGCAAAAGCTGATTAAGCCTCTCATAATAAGACTCGCAAAAATAGTATCCTTGATTATCTCGATAAAAGAACCGATCGGGATAACCGTCTCGTAACTGGACCACACTATTTTGTTGATGTGCCTCAAGCGCAATCCCATACGTTAAGTAAAGCCACATAATTGGCTTCAAGGATCGATCGAGGTAACGGCGGAACCAATCCACACTCACTTCTTCGGTTGATCGCCCTTCCTTTTCCGCTAATTGTTTGATAATCTCTGCTAGTCTTGACGTCTGTCCATCAATTGAATCCTGACATAGCGCAGCAATTGGAGTGGCATTATATGCATCTTGTACAGAAAATGGGTTTTCTCTTAAAATCACCTCAAAGCCAGATTCTTGTTCCCCCTCAATGTGAACGGTCATAAAAGCGGGATCACATATAACTTTGAAATTGGGGTGATGGTTTCTCAAGTCCTCACCGATCTTTCCATCGAGCAGTCTCTTAACCTCTCCCCCTCTTTCAAGCTCCATATTCTTATTAACACGTACAGAATTTGTGATTTTCACGTTTAACGAAAACTTCAACATATACGTTTCTTCCGGATGATACACGGTCCGAATAGAAGAAGTGGGATAAAAAGCGCGTCCCTCCCTTCCAACATCCTCGATTAATCCTTGCTCGATCAGTGTTTGAACCTTTGGTTTCCGCATAAGAAATTCGGCTTGCCACGGGTGAGTCGGAAGTAGGGCATACTCATCTGCTTGACAATACTTCCTTTTAAAGCCACTTGTTACATGAGGATCTTCTAGTAATTGTTCTTTTACAAGCTGAATAGCTGTGTCTTTTAAGGCTGATCCATGCTTAATTATCGACGAATGAACACGGAAATAATGTAATTGGAACTGTCCTTTCAGTTCTGGTGAATAAAGAGGAGCATCCTTTTCAGATATACCCTGACGACTCTTCGGTGTTGGGTGTAATAAGTGACCAAATAATAATGCTTGCTCTGCTTCAATGAAACTCATATCAGGATCATAGAGGTGATCTTGATCTTGATCGCGCACCTGAATAAATTGTTCGATATTTTTGCAGCTTAACATGACTCGCGTCAGCAATTCGTCATGATTTTCTAACTCACTAGCTGCAGTCCCTGCTTTCACGTCCAACTCTTTGATGATGAATCTTGTTAGCTTGACATAATCAAGTTCAATTAGTTGATTACTGTCAAATGAAAGAGAATAATAGATTGGAAACGAAAAAATATGTCGCCCTGTAATCGACCAATATTTTAATGGAATATACAAGTGAGTGCCTTGGCTTGGTAATTCGCAATCAATGATTTGTTTTACTTCCTGACGATCTACTAGTCTGCTAGCTAAGGCATCGGGTGCATTCTTCTTTTCGATTAGCTTATAATTGGCCGTTTCTCTTATATAGCAATTCAAGAAGCATTGCATCGTTGCTTGTTCGGCAATATGTTTATAATTCATTTCATCCATCCTCTCCTATATACGAGCTTCTACTTGAATCAAATGTTTGATTTGGCTTACAATCGATTGAATATCCTCTATCGTTGTACGAGGATTTAATAGCGTTAATTTTAAGTAAACAGATTCGTTAACTCGGGTTCGTGCCAAAACGGAGTGGCCTTGTTCCAAAAGTTTGGTACGAATCAATCCGTTTAATCGATTGAGCCATTCCGAATCGTTTGATTTCTCCATTCCTTGAGGGCGGTACCGAAAAACAACGGCATTGATTTGAGGTTCGTTCAATAGCTCAAAATCAGGTTCCTCATTAATCACCTTTGCAGTTTCCTGAGCTAGACTAATCGTATAATCAATCATGTCAGCAAACGTTTTTCGACCAAGAGCATGGAAAGAGACAAACAGCTTTAATGCATCAAAGCGCCTCGTCGTTTGAATCGACTTCGTTACTAAGTTTGGAATGCCCGTCTCCTCATCGTCCTCAGGGTTTAAATAATCAGCATGTAGCTTGATAAAATCAAAGTTTGACCTGTCCTTTACGAGAAAAGCACCACAACTAATCGGCTGATAAAACAACTTATGAAAATCGACTGTTAGCGAGTCAGCGAGATCAATTCCGGTTAATTTATGTTTGTGACGCTCACTAAGCATAAGTGCACCTCCATAAGCAGCATCAACGTGAAACCACATTTGATAGCGTTTAGCTCGACTTGCTACCTCCGCTAGAGGATCGATACTTCCAAAGTCCGTTGTCCCTGCTGTTGCTACGACGGCAAATGGCAGTAAGCCTTGTTCGACTGCTTCTTTTACGCAACGATCTAAATCGTTTACGCACATTCGATGGCAGCTATCAGTCTCCACGGAAACGACAGCCTGCTCTCCTAATCCAAGTAAAAAGGCAGACTGACGAACGGTAAAGTGCGCATCTTTGGAGCAGAAGATTCTTAATTTACTAGCTTCTACCGGTAGTCCGTCTCTTTGTGCATCCCAATTCAACTGTTTTTTTAAGTAACGGTCCCGAGCTAGAAGTAATCCCATGAAATTAGATTGTGTCCCCCCGCTTGTAAAGACCCCGTCTGCTCGATCGCATTTTAAAAATAAATCGCTTAACCATCGAACCATCTTTTCTTCCACAACAGTAGCCGAGGCACTTTGATCCCATGAATCCATTGATTGATTCGTTCCACTGATTAACACTTCAGCAGCAAGAGCAGCACTTAAAGGCGGACAATGAAGATGAGCAAGGCATGTTGGATTAGATACAACAACCGAATGCTTCAAGATGGTTTCCCCAATTTTTTTGAATAATGTTTCAACGGGGGATTCCTCCTCAGGTAAAATGTCACTAAACGTTTGACTAAAAAGTTTCGTGAATTCTTTATGCGGCAATCCACTGTATGGCTTGTCATTCCGAGAAAACTGATCAACGAACCCCCCTTGTGCCCACCTCATTGCTTTAGCATAGTAATCAATGCTTTCCTCTTTGCTATGCAAAAAGTAACGATCAAACCTTTGCTTCGTTATTGATTGTTCTGTCGCCCTTTCTAATAGACCTACTTGATTCATTGCCATCCTTACACCTCCTGAATTAAGCGCCCTTTCATCGACGCTTCCGCATGCCTAATGGCTTCTAAAAAAATCTCACTAACAGTATCAATTTCTTCAGCTGTAATAATCAAAGGTGGCAAGAAGCGAACGACACTACTATGACGACCACCAAGCTCAAGAATCAATCCACGTTTGAAACACTCTTGCTGAATACGACTCGCCAATTTCGGATGAGCTCGCTCATTTTGCCCTATTTTGTTGACAGCAAGTTGTTTGTCAACAATTTCAACCCCGATCATCAGTCCACGACCTCTTACTTCCCCGATGCAATTTGTTTCAGCTTGAATATCATGTAACTGTGACATGAAACGAGTACCGACTTCTTCTGCATGTTCAGATAAACCATTTTCTTTTACAAATTTAATCGTTGCTGTTCCGGCTGAAAAGGCCATCTGATTGCCACGGAACGTTCCCGCATGTGCACCAGGGTTCCACTTATCTAAATCTTCCTGATAGACAACAACCGCTAAAGGAAGCGAACCGCCAATTGCTTTTGAGAGAACGACTACATCTGGTGTTATTCCTGAATGTTCGAAAGCAAATAACTTTCCTGTCCTTCCTAAGCCGGTTTGAATTTCATCGATAATAAGAGGGATCCCTTTTTCTTTTGTCATTCTTCTTATTTCCTGTACCCACCTATCTGGTGCTGGAATCGCTCCCCCTTCGCCCTGAACAATTTCCATAATCATTCCTGCTGGAGGAACAATGCCACCCTCAGGATCATGCAAAAGCTGTTCAATATAGGTTTGACCTATTTCTACCCCTTCTTTTCCCCCGATACCAAACGGGCAGCGATAATCATATGGAAACGGCAAGAAATGTACATCCGGCATTAGACCAGGGATCTGCTTCTTCGGTCCCAAATTCCCCATCAAGCTAAGAGAGCCGTGGGTCATTCCGTGATAACCACCTTGAAAAGCCAACATGCTTCTATTACCCGTTGCCGTTTTCACTAACTTCAAGGCTGCTTCTACAGCATCTGAGCCAGACGGACCACAAAATTGGATTCGAGCTTTTTTAGCAAACTCTTCAGGAAAACTTGAAAACAATTCTTCCACAAACTCTTCTTTTACCGGTGTTGTTAAATCTAATGTATGTAATGGCAGCTTATCATCCAACACTCTCTTAATCGCTTCTATGACAACAGGATGATTGTGTCCTAACGCTAATGTTCCAGCACCACCTAAGCAGTCGATATACACTTTCCCCTCCACATCTTTTACATAAATCCCATTTGCTTCACGAATTGCAATGGGAATACGACGTGGATAAGAACGAGCATTTGACTCACGATTAGCTTGGGAATCAAGATATTGTTCATTTTTTAAGTTGCCCTGCATTTGTTTCCCCACTTTCTTGTTTAAAATCTTATCTTAAATAACAATTAACAATATCGATAATGATTATCAATATCATTAATTGTTGTTGTGTGAATCTTATTAAAAATGATAATCATTGTCAATTACATTTTTGAATTTTAGTCTTTTCGTCCCGTTTGATATTCTATTGCCCTTACAGGCTATTAAAAAGCTATGTTTATATTGAATTCATAGCCATTTCGAAGCAGATCACTCTATTACTCAATAAGAAATATAGGTAGATAAGGTTGTAGTTTTGTAACTATTAAATAGTTCTTATAGAGCAAAGCTGAAAAAGTTATCTAGAATAATTTTTAATGTTTTTGCATATAGAAGGATTGAGCTAAAGACTAAAAACCTTGGCAACAATGCTGGAAAGTTTAAAATAAAAAAAGAAAGAGATTAAGAAATTAAAGTACTTATTGTACTAGCAAAAAGTACAGATTATAGATGATTGGAGGAAAAGCATGCTTGAGAAAGCAATCGTTATTGGTGGAGGTATTGCTGGAAAACTAGTTGCTAAAGCCTTGTCCTCTTCCTTTCAACAAGTGATTATCTTGGAAGCAGGTCAAGAATGGAAAGAAAAAACACCTAGAAAATGGGTCCCACAAAGTTATCATCCTCATGTCTTACTGAAAGGAGGAGAAGAAGCAATTGAGAAATTATTCCCACAGTTCATCGCTGAATTAACTGATGATGGAAGTATTTTAAATGATTTTACTAGAGATTTGAAATGGCATCATTTTGGTTTCTGGAAACAACAATTTTCAGGAGAATTAATAATGGTTCAACAAAGTCGACCTATGCTTGAGTGGCATTTACAAAAACGTATTGATCAAGTTCTCAATATTTCTACTAGATACGAAACAGTGGCAAAACAACTGCTAAGAGACCGTATGCACAACAAATTATCTGGAGTGCGAGTAAGATCCCTTAAAACAAGAACAGAAGAAGAACTTTATGCAGATCTGGTTGTTGATACCAGTGGATTTGGTTCAAAGAGTATAGACTGGTTGAAAACATATGATATAGAGGTTAAAGAGGAAAAGGTGTGGATTCAACTATTCTATGCTTCTAGATTATATCGTCTAAAAAACCAAGAACAGCCAGATTGGTGTAACACCCTTATTTCTCCAAGTTATCCTGACAATCCTTATGGGGCATATATCCAAACGATTGAAGAAAATCGTTTCTCTGTGACTTTTAGTGGTTACGTCAATGAAAGCCCGCCGCAAACAAATGAAGAATTTATCTCTTACGCAAAAAGATTGCCCGTCCCTGACGTGCTTCATTTTCTTGAACAAGCAGAGCCTGTTTCAGAGATTAAAGTACATAAAATTCCCTATCAAGTACGCCGGCGCTTCGACCTAGTAAGACATATCCCAGATGTTTTTTTGGTAATTGGAGACGCTCACTGTCGCTTTGATCCTGTTTTCGGGCAAGGAATTTCTGTCGCTGCGATGGAAGCTGTAGAGTTACAAAGATGTCTTCAACAAGTTACGCACCTCGACAAAGGTTTTACTCAAACATGTCAAAAAAGAATTTCAAAGTTGATTGCAACCCCGTGGAACATGGCTATCACAGAAGCATTTCGACATCCTAATATTAAAGGGAATAGGCCTTTTGGACAGCCGATTAAACAGTGGTACAGTAAAAGAATATATCAACTTTCAGCTTTTGACCCAGAAATTTATATCCGATTGGTTAGAGTCATGAATTTAATCCGTCCCCCTTTTCATCTATTCCATCCCAAAGTATTGTTCAAAGTATTCACCAGTCAGCAGAAATAGATTGTGTTAAAGGAACAACTTGTTAAAATTTAAACATATTTTAAAAGATCAAACCTGTTTTTGAACGGACATTATTGGGACACTATCCTCTGTAATGTGTCCATTAAACATTTCCTTTTTTAAGGAATAATAGCCCTTTTGTATGTCAATACGTCTTTTCTTTCATTTAATCTAAAGATCAAACCTTTAGAAAGGAAGATGAAAATGGGCATAAGGAGCGCACGGGCTTATGTGACAACTCTTGATGATGATACTGTATCCGTAATCAACACAGCGACGAATACCGTGGTTGATACGATTACTGTTTGGAACTCACCGATTGTTATTGCCATTACACCGCCAATATTTTAACTTGAAATGAAATGATATTAACTAATATGGTCATGAATCCTTTTGAAAGGGGTGTGTTAAATGAAAAAAGAAGACATCCAAGCACGTATAGAAAAAACACTCAAGAAAAATCCAAAAATTAGTAACATCGACCTTGCCAAGGAATGCAAAGTTCCAGTTATACTTGTTCGTATATTTAGGAGAAAAGTCGAATAATAACTTTGGGACAAGAGGGGTTCAATACCGCTGTCCCCTCTTGTCCCATAAGCTATCCATTGTATACTTTCCGTAATTTTTCTATATCAATCTTCTTCATTTGAAGCATCTCTTGCATAACTCTTCCTGATTTTTATTTATTGGGATCTTTTAAGAATTCTGATAAAGCTGTTGGGACAACTTGCCACGATAAACCATACTTATCTTTTAACCAACCACATTGCTCTGCTTCTGGTACAGCGGAAAGCTTTTCCCAGTAGTGATCAACCTCTTCTTTCGTCTCACAATTCACAATAAATGAAATGGCTTCATTGAATGAAAATTTATGATCTTGAGCGCTATCCATTGCGGCAAATCGATATCCTCCAAGCATGAAATCTCCAAACATAACCGACCCTTCCTTGTCCGGAAGCTGATTTGCACCATATCGGAATATACCTCCAACCTTCGAATCTTCGAATATGGATACGTAGAAATGAATAGCCTCTTCGGCTTTGCCACATTTGTCACCGACAAACAGCAAAGACGGTAAAATCATTTGCTCTTCTACGTCATTAGCAAAAATGAGCTGCCACGACACACCATACTTATCCTCTAGCCAACCATATCTTTCACTAAATGGATATGTATCAAGTGGCATCAACACGTTGCCTCCATCAATCAACTCTGACCAAAGCTCATCTACCTCATCTTTCGTCGGGCAATTTACGATAAATGAGATCGCCGGTGTAAAAGTAAAATGCGATCCACCATTTAATGCTAAGAATTTCTGGCCGTTAAGTTCAAATTCTACTGTCATGGCACTACCTTCGGGCTGTCCTGATGGTTTTGCTGTATCTTTGCTATGACGAGCAATTTGTCCAACCTTTGAATTTCCAAAAATAGACGTATAAAAATTCACTGCTTCTTCGGCATTATTGTCATACCATAAACAGGGAGTAATTTTTTGCACAGTTAATCCTTCCTTTTCTATTTTTTTGCATAATTATATAACATTATTTATCCAACTTTATTAATCATTATTCTCACTCATCCCCTGTGACATCCTTGAATGATTGGTATCATTTCATATAACGATATTCCATCAGACTATTCAAAATAGAGAGTTCTTGTAATATATCCTCTCCAACATTCGTTTCTAGTACCTTTTTTCTCTCTAATTCTTTATCTACCAATCTTTTTACTGATAACACATCTGTTCCATTTATGAGTACATCTTCTTTTGAATTAAAATGTTGATGTGCGACAAGTTGCATACCGAAGGAGTTGTATAATAAAGTGTATCCAGCAATCCCTGTTGTTGATTGATACGCCTTAGAAAAGCCGCCATCAATGACAATCATCTTTCCATTTGCTTTAATTGGATTTTCTCCGTCAATTTCTTTAACCGGTGTATGGCCATTTATGATATGACCTTGATCAGGGTTAAGGTCAAATTCTGCTAGGATTTTGCTGCATATTTCTTCATTTTCACGTAAATGGTAGTATGGATTCTTTCTCTCTTTATGGGTTTTTTTATCCTTAATGAAATACCTTTCAAAGGTCGTCATTTCCCTTTTCCCAAATAGTGATGAATATTCTCCTGTCCATAAATACCAAACCATATCTTTCGCAAGATCATCTGTCTCTTCAGGATGAGCAAAAGCATGTCGTAAATAATATTCAAACGTATCAAGTAATTCACGACCAGCATAGGTTTGATTTTCAATGACCATTTTTTCCATATTGCCTTCTTCATCTAAAGGAATGCAGCCGTGTATTAATAAGTTTCCGTTATATCTTAAATAAAGACTGCCTTTTTTCATAAGAAAATTCATATGTCTAGCTAACTTTTCAGAATGCTGCACAGAAAATAACAGTTTGTCCATCACGTGCTCTTCTTCCTCTAACAGTTGATCGGGTTGTTCCGGATTCACCGTCGCAAAGCAAGTATTTTCTAGTGGGTATGTTTCCCCATGAATCGTTATTTCGTTTCTGTCATAATCAATTTTCTCAAGTAGAAGCCTTTCCGACATCTTGAAGTCCGGGCGTCTCTTTATAATAGGACTTTCAAGTTTGAACTGAATCATGGCAATGGCTTGATGAATTTTCGTAATTTGTAATTGTTCTTCCTCAGATACTTTTTTATCTGAATGTACTTTTGGTCTAAAGACTGGATTGTCGTTATAATATTTTTCCGCAAGATTTAGAAGTGGTCGGAGATTGATTCCATACACATCTTCAATAATGTCTAAATTGTCGTAGCGAGCACAGATACGAATAATGTTAGCAAGACAAACTTTGGATCCAGAAAAAGCCCCTAGCCATAGGACATCATGATTCCCCCATTGAATATCAACGGAATGATAATTGATGAGAGTATCCATAATTTTATCAGGTTCAGGTCCTCGATCATAAATATCTCCCACTACATGAAGATGGTCAACAACCAATTGCTGAGTCGTATAAGCAAGACCGATAATGAGCTTATCAGCTTGACCTAGTGAAATAATTTGCTGGACAATTTTTGTATAATACGGTTCCTTATTTGTGTATTCATCGGTTTTGTATAGAAGTTCTTCTACAATATAAACAAATTGATCAGGCAATGCTTTTCGTAATTTCGAGCGAGTATATTTAGAAGACGCATAAGAAATAAGATTAATCATACGCTCAATGATGACTGTGTACCATTGATGTAATTCTCTTTCATTATCAAAATCATTCTTAATTAACTTTATTTTTTCTTCAGGATAATAAACTAATGTTGCAAATTCTTTAATCTCTTTTTCAGTTAATACCTTTTTATAAAGGTCTTCTATTTTCCCTTTTACATTCCCCGAACCATTTCTTAACACATGTTGAAAGGCTTGATACTCCCCGTGTAAATCACTAACAAAATGTTCTGTACCCTTTGGTAGATTAAGAATGGCTTCTAGATTAATAATTTCAGTGACCACTTTTTCTTCGCAATCATATTTTTGGGCCAACAAATCTAAATATTTTGAGTTCACAATTATGTATCCCCTTCCAAATTCTTCGTTGTTTTATGTAAAAAAGATTGCAAATAATTATAGGAAAAAGCTTAAATCGAAATTAGATTTATATTTTCATAGTCTTGTTACCTTTAAATATAACATTTCGATAAGTTTCTACTATTATATCACAGACAATGGGACAGTCCTACTGTCCCTATAACATAAAATTAACAGTACAATTTTCTACGTCCACGGTGAAATCCTAGCCATCTTTTATGAAACGAAGAACGGTTCCCGCGTTTCTTTTGGAACCGTCCCCTTATTTCACTTCTCCTCTTAAGACTCTAACAGCTTTTCATTCTTGCTTTGTATGCTACTAACCTGTGTTGTTAACATTACACCTAAAATCACTATTAATGCACCGATTATTTGCATACCTGAGATAGATTCCCCTAGCCAAAGGTAGGCCCCTAGCATTGTAAAAACGGGTAGCAAATTTAAAAACACTGATGCTTGTGAGGCACCTAAAGATGCAACCGCCTGATTAAAGAAAATCAAAGCAATAAATGATGGGAAGATGCCCATAAATAAGAGACTCATAACATACGACGGTGTAGCTGCCAGTACTGGCAATCCTGTTATAAACCACTCAATGAGGACAAATGGAAGTAAGACAAAAACTGAAATACCTGTCATGACAAGAATAGAACCAAAAGGGGGAAATAGATGTATGTATTGCTTAACAACTATCGAATAGATTGCCCAACATATAATCGCTCCAATCATGAGTACATCACCTACATTCCAATTCATCAAAAGAAAGTTTGTAATTTTCCCATCAATTACAACCCACACCGCCCCAATTATTGAAATCAGAACACCACTCCATTGAATTCCTTGCAGTCTCTCTTTAAGTAGTAATGCACTTAATACCACAGTCAAGGCCGGAATGACTGTCTCAAGAACCGCAACATTTGAAGCCGTCGTAAATTGCAACGCCCCGTAAATGAACGTATTAAAAAACGTGACACCTGTTAAGGTCATAAGTAAGAGTGGCTTTTTATATTTCAAAAATGTTGAGCGGTGCTTCCATGCACTGTGAAACCCAATAGGGAACAATCCTACAAATGCAATCAATAAACGAAAAAATGCAATTGTAAATGGGGATAATTCATTAATAAATTTACCAACTAGGATATTTCCTGAATACATAATCACAACCAAAATCATTAATATGTATGAATTCATACAATATAGATCCTTTCTATGTAGTTTAAGTAAAAAATACAAGTATGGAGTAATCTATTACATTCTAACTTTACCATATCCCTTTGAATAGTAAGGAAACAAAGAGAACGTATTTTCCCTGATGAAGGCCTTTTCCCTTGCACATCTACCTTGATTTGTTCTTCATCGGCTTTATGAAAACCATTTCCCCTGAACTTTTATTTTGTTTTGTCCTTCATCGGCTTTATGAAGGACTTTTCCCCTGCATTTCTGTTTTATTTTGTTCTTTATTGACTTTGGAATCCTCTCTCTCTCACAATCTCATTAAAGCACATCCGCTTCCCTAGACTATAAAAAACGACGAAAAAACAAGAATTTAATTGAATTCGTTAGATACAATCGCTTTCAATCCGTTTTATCGCTCTATACCACCTATTGTTTCCGTTTTCACCGATATTGAAAGGTTGACAATGAAAAAGTTATAATATTAATGAAAAATAAAGAGGAGGGTTCCGTAATGAAGAAATTCCTTAAGAAATTGATTCAAGCGAATATTGATCTTTATTCTGAACTAGCTGAAATATACTCTCGCACTTACAAATAAGATCTAATTAGATTCTTCTTCTCTAATTAGATCTTTTTTTTGCGTTATTTTTAAAAATAATAGGTAGTCTTTTTATCTATTCATAAGCTTACAGATTCTTTATCCCTATCACAGCATTAAGCATTCCCCCTTGTTGTGCCCTTACCACTTTTCTTCAAATCCTATTTCCCGTCTTATTAAATGTGGTCAGCAATTGTAGGATATTCATTGGACAACTTTACAGCCGGATATGTATCAGCCATTTGGTTAAGTTGGGGTGGGAATCTGGTAATGATTGAACTGTGGATTCGTTTTAGGCTTCGTAAAGGAAGTAAGGCCTAAGGGAAGAGTAACTTATATTTTTAAAAATATTTCGGCCAAATTAAATGCTGTTTCCCCTCCTTAATTTTAAATGCTAATGGACACCCTTACTATTTTTTTTCAAAAAAAATAGATCCCTTACAATATCAAAGGGATCTACACTCTACCACACTAACTCAAATCGCACCCGTAATCCACGCCACAATCGCCATGACAATCGTTGTTCCAAACGCCCACTTAAAAATAAACTTCTGATGATCTCCAAGCTCTACCCTAGCTAGACCAATCAAGAGAAACGTTGCGGCGGTTAACGGACTTAGCGGGAACCCAGTTGTCATTTGTCCTAAAATAGAAGCTCGCGCCATTTCAATCGAAGCGACTCCATACATTTCAGCAGATTGACTTAAGACCGGCAGCACTCCAAAATAATACGCATCCGGTGTAAAAAGAAGACTGATCGGCATACTAATCACGGCTACTAGTAGAGCCATTGATCCGCCTACCCCTTCAGGAATAATGTTAACCATCGCCAAGGCCATTGCTTCAATCATCCCTGTTCCTCCTAAGATCCCTGTGAAAATTCCTGCTGCAAATATAATAGAAACAACCGTTACCATACCAAGTGCCTGACTTCTGACTTGCTCTTGTTGATCGTCAGGTTTTGGATAGTTAATGAGCAAGGCGACAGCAAATGCAACCATAAAAACAATCGGCAATGGCAGCCATACTTTTATTAACGCCACAATAGCTAAAATTGTAATTGCTAAGTTAACAAAAAATAATTTTGGTCTGCGCATTTTGCGGTCTTCATCGGATAGTTCTTGTTGATAGTTGTATTCGAAGTCGTGCACTCCTAAACGTTTTCTTTCTCGTTTTCCAAGAATATATGCGACAAATAATACCCAAATGATCCCTGCAATCATCGCTGGAATAAGAGGAGAGAAAATCGCACTTGGGTCTAATCCTAACGCACTTCCTGCTCGTGCCGCCGGTCCTCCCCATGGCATCATGTTCATAATCCCTGCACCTAAAGCAACAACACCTGCTAAAACTAAACGGCTCATTTTCAATTTTTCATATAATGGCAAGAGAGCTGGAATCGTAATTAAAAACGTTGATGCCCCAGAACCGTCTAAGTGTGTAACCATTGCAATAACTGCTGTTCCAACTACAATTTTTAATGGATCACCTTTAACCATTTTTAGCACTCTAGATATGATCGGGTCAAATAAGCCTGCATTGTTCATGACACCGAAAAATAGGATGGCAAACCCTAACATGATTCCCGTTGGCGCTACACTTTGAATCCCTTCAAGCATCAAAGGGCCGATTTCTGCACCAAAGCCTCCTATTAAGGCAAATACTAACGGAACAATAATTAATGCCACAATGACCGAAACCTTTTTCGTTAAAATTAAGAATAAAAATACCGCAATTGTTAAAAATCCCAACGTCGCTAACATATGATTCCTCCTTACAAAGATGTTTTTCGAAGCGCTTACATTTTATGGCCTACCTTGCAATTAAGAAGGTAGATTAACTTCCATTTCTAACAACGCGCTGCTTAAGCTCTTCCCATGAGTATCTAACGCAAGCGATGTCGTGACCCCTCCTAGCAAACTATTCTTGCAAACAAAATTGTATGCTTTAATCGATGCCACATCATAGCGTATGACTTCCCCATCGATAATATCTTTTAAATGCTCTTTCACTTTTTCAGCAGTTACGACTTTGCCGAGCCATTCATAATCTTCTTCTTTATATGGAATGAGTGATAAGTTAGAAGTGTTTCCTTTATCCCCTGCCCTGCTATGTGCGACTTCGTATAGTTTCATTGACTTACTGTTCATGTTGGAACACCTCCACGTTTACCTGTTTATCAACGACTTCTCTTTCCAGTAACGTCGATACAACACCTACACATTCAGAAATTTTCTTCCTTGCTCCTCCGCCTCCGTAGGGACCATTCGTATAGAGGGCTTCTACTTCATTTCCTAATCGTTTGGCAAGTTCTTGATTTTCACATAACGCCGCAGCACGGAGTCTGACCTCATACGGGTGATGTGTACCAAAACTTATGCGGTGCACCGAAGAACACCCGATTAAATCAACCCGCATATCTGGGATCTCTTTAGATAGCCGTCTTCTTAAAATCTCTTCAGCCATCTTTCCTCTTTCCACAGCTGTAGTTCCAGCATAAGAGATTTCACCTTCACTTAAATAACCTGCATGATAACCAATCGATACCTTATAACTGCTTGGTTTCTTTTGCCCTGATCCTCCAGAAACCTTCACTTCGTTTTCGCCAACTTCAATGAGTTTTACATTAGAAAAATCTGCTGTAACATCTGGGGTTAAATAGTGAGCAGGATCATGTACTTCATATAATAATTGTTCTTTCACAGTCATCAGATTCACAGCTCCACCAGAGTCTGGTGTCTTAGAAATGACTGCTGTGCCATCTTCCTGAATTATGGCGTATGGGAATCCTAATTCAGCTACGTTTGGTACTTCTTTCACCCCTGAGTCTGCAAAGTAACCCCCAGTAATTTGCCCTGCGCATTCTAGTAAGTGACCAATAACCGTTCCTTGACCTAGCCTCTCATAGTCATCTATCGACCAGTTGTAGTAATCAATCATCGTGGCAAGAAAGAGTGATGGATCAGCTACTCTACCTGTGATGATGATATCGGCACTAGTGGTTAAGGCTGGAAGCAATGCCTCGACACCTAAATAGGCATTTGCTGAAATGGTTTGATAGTCTTTCACTGTGTTTCTGTTTTCTAAAATCTCTTGGTCCGTTTGGAGTTCTTTTACGACATCATCGCCAGTCACGACGGCAACCTTGCATGAGATATTTAGTTCTTTAGCAATTTCAATTACTTTTTTTGCTGCTGCTGTTGGATTAGCTGCCCCCATATTGGTAATGATTCGGAAACGCTTTTCATTCAGTACTGGAAGCAATGCATGCATTCTGTCAATCAATAATGGATCATATCCTTTTGTAGGATCCTTTTGCTTTTCTTTTTGCGCAATCGCAATCGTTCGTTCCGCTAAGCATTCTAACACTAAGTAATCTAAATCTACTTTTTGCGCTAACTCCACAGCTGGTTCAAGGCGATCCCCTGAAAAGCCAGCTCCACTTCCTATCTTTAACATGACAATTCACCTCATTTTTCCTTACTACATTCTTTTCTACTTTGTAGGCTTCTTCTGTTTTTCTTCAATCGTGTTTTCGCATACTTTGTTGTTTTTATGGGGTACTTGTTCTCCACATGTTCGTTTCATTGCGAGAGAAAACGTTTCTTCACAGCAACAATCTTTACAAAACAGCTTTCTTTAAGGTATTTCTTTCTAACAAAACCCTAATTCTATCACCAATCTTCCTTGTTGCATTTCTCTTAATCTAAATGCAACAACTGTGCCAAAATAAAAAACGCTTTGTGTAAGCGTTTTTACCGGAGAGGTTTCTAAGTTTTTAGAATTCCAATTTTGGTATCACTTTATTTTTTCCGTTTAAATCACTGGTTGAATCTAGATTTCTAAAAAATTAGAAATATCAAAGCGCAATTCTAACTTTTTAGAAATCGGCAATATTATACTTTTTCATTTTGTTATAAAGAGTGGCTAATGAAACTCCCAATGCTTCCGCTGCTCTTTTTTTGTTATCAAGCCCTGGCCCATACGTTGTTAAAGCCTCTGTTATCACTCTTCGTTCCGTCTCGTCAACAGCTTTTTTTAAAGAATAGCTATTTGTCCTATTGTTAGGGACAGTCGTATCGTGATTGTGAAACGCACTTGGTAGATGTTCAGGTAAAATGTCTCCCCCATCCGTCATACAAATCGCATAATCAATCGTATTTTTCAATTCTCTCACATTTCCAACCCAGTCATAAGCTTGAAGAATAGGCAGAGTAGATTCATGCAATCGGTAGAAACTCTCTTTGCCTGGATGAATGTCATGCTTGCTTAAAATGAAATCAACAATTTTAGGAATATCCTGCTTTCGTTCTCTGAGCGGGAGTATCTCAAGATGCAACACATTCAAACGGTAAAATAAGTCCTCACGAAACAGATTTTTTTCAATGAGCTGTTGAAGATCACGGTTCGTTGCTGCAATAACCCGCACATCTATTTGTCTTTCTCTTGCTTCCCCCACTCTTCGTATTGTGTTTTCCTGTAAGACACGCAACAGCTTTGCCTGCAGCTCGTAAGATAATTCTCCGATCTCGTCTAGAAAAATCGTCCCTGAATTGGCTATTTCAAATAGTCCTAGTTTCCCACCTTTTTTCGCACTCGTAAAAGTTCCTTCTGAATAGCCAAATAGCTCACTTTCGATTAGCGATGCCGGGATCGTTGCACAGTTCACTGGAATAAACGGTTGATCGGCACGGGAACTGGCATTATGAATGGCTTGAGCAAACAGCTCTTTTCCCGTTCCACTTTCACCGATGATTAACACCGGCAAATGAGACTCTGCTGCTTTTTTTCCTAAGTAGGCAACTTCTTTTAATCCGCCTTCCGTACCGATAATCTGATCAAACGTGTATTTAGCTTGATACAAAGATCCCATCTGCTCTTTTAACTGCGAAAGTTTCTGCTTGTTTTTCTCTAATTCTTTTGAAAGCTTATGTACTTCCGTTAACCCTTTACAAATGGAAACGGCTCCAATGATTTCTCCGTTTAAGACAATGGGAGCCATATCGACTACATATTCAACATTGCCTTCTTGACGATACACACCTATCCGTTCCTTCCCGTCTTTTAACGTCTCAACCAATTGAGCTTTCGGCCGAACAGACCGAAGTGGTTTGCCAATAATGTCTTCAGGTTCTACTCCAGTAATTCGGGTGTACTCTGGATTAATTAATCTTACAATTTCACCTGAGTCTATTACGAGTACCCCATCGTGAATGGAATGGATAGCAGCTTTGAACCATTCTAGTTGGTCTTTAAGGGATAGGTCTTTTAGGTTTTCGTAAGGCATTGTGGAACCTCCTCATAAATTTATCTTTAACCACGTCACAAAAAAATTTTTCTCTAATGTCTACCCCTTATTTTATCAGGGAAATCCTAATTTTTTCACTTGATCTTTTCAAAAGAGGCATATTGACAGAGTAAATTTTCTCGTATTACACTATGTAAACGCTAACAGAGAGTTCTAGTTTTGGAAAAATTCTAGAATAAAAGGAGGATTTTAACACTTAATATTCTTAATATTCCAAATACAACACTCCTGTTTTTTCTGTGTTACACCTTTTAAAACTCTCACCTTTTAAAACTCTCACCTTTTAAAACTCTCACCTTTTAAAACTGATTTTGGAGGAGATATTATGGAAAATGGCAGACTGAAATTATTTGTCGGAAGTTCGTTACTAACCGTCTCTTTTTTCTTGCTCTTTGCTATGACGACTATGGCGAGCAATAACCAAAATAACGGGACCGTAGCCCCACCTGTTGCTTCTCATGAATCAGGTCAATACTACAAACAACAGGTTGTGGCGCTAGATTCTACTACACCTGGTACACAAATCTATTATACGACTGATGGCAGTCTCCCTACGAACAATAGCAATTTGTACTCTGAACCAATTGAAGTCAGTGAAAATGTAACCATTAAAGCCGTAGCTGTACGTGGCAACGGGAATGGCAAGGCACTAAGTAAAAGTAATGGAAATAATCATAGTGAAGCAGTAACATTCACATATGAATTTTTGACTAGAGAAGATATTGCTGATCAATTTCTAGAATTTAAATATAATAATATGCCATACCGTCTTTATGTTCCGCAAAACTACGACTCTTCTGTTTCGTACCCTCTCGTTTTATTCCTACATGGCGGTGGAGAACGTGGAACAGACAATGTAAAGCAACTAACTGCTAATGATGGTGCGGTAATCTGGGCTGCCCCTGAAAATCAAGCGAAAAATCCAGCTTTCGTCCTTGCTCCACAGGCAAGAAACCAACATGACGGCGGCTTCGGCATAACGAGAAATTCTGATAACTTTGTAGATTTAGCTAGAGTCTTTGAATTTTCTGAAGACCTAGGCACAGCTTACGAGATTCTTCAAAAAGTATTAGCAGAATACAACATTGATTCAAATCGCCTTTATTCAACAGGTCTCTCCCAAGGTGGATATGGAACGTTCAACTTAAATATTAAGTATCCTGATCTCTTTGCAGCAATGGTCCCAATTGCTGGGGGAGGAAATCCAGAAACTGCACATGTTTTAAAAGACAAACCTCTTTGGGCATTCCATGCTGAAGACGATGACATTATTGCGGTTTCACATACGAGAGATGCGATTGTGGCTATAAAAGAGGCTGGAGGGAATCCGATTTATACTGAATATCCTACTGAATTGGGACATAACCACTTTTCTTGGGTTCCAGCTTATGATAACCAAGACATGATTGATTGGATGTTTGAACAGGTTAAGCGTTAAGGATAAAAACAACAAACCCCTCCCGTGACTAGGGGGGATTTGCTCTTCGGCTGAAAGCCTTTGTTACTGACCAAACCCTAAATGGCCCTGTACTATTTGGACCTATCCTCTTTTTTCAGTTCCCATATGTTGCAAGGAAAATTGTTAAACATAGAAAATGAGCTAGTACGATTCATGCGGTAAATACGTCACGCCTCTCTATCTAAACTCATGTTTTGGCAAAGATGAAGTTATTCTTTACAAGAAAATTCCCATCAGTAATAGATAAGCAACTAGGTATCCAACAATACATATAAAAAAACATTAACTATAGATACCCAGTACAGAATTAGTACAAAATTCCCAATAGTGAAAACATGTTCAATTTCTTCATATAATTCTTTTCGCTTTATCCCAAACATTATGATTCCAAATCAACTGGTGAGTGAATGTTGTCTTTATAAAGATCAAAATACAGCTGATTATTTGTACCACGCACACAATAGGAAACTTCCTTTAATTTCAACCCTCGTTGGGATAGCTCTGCATCTAACCAATCTTTTGTAAGATGATTTTGTGTAAAATTTTTTTCTACTATTTGTCCATCCATAACGAGCTCTATCGGGAAAAAGGATTTGTTAGGACTAAAAATCCCTATATCTTTTTTTGTTGTACTCCGATGCGGTAACTTTTTTAATACTGAAATATGACCATCTGTTTCCATGAGTGCATATTCGACTTCATCAATATCAAAAATATCCTTTTCTCTCAATGCCTGATTTAGAGAATCCATTGTAAATTTTAACTTCTTTAAATTTCCCTCCAGTATTAATCCATCTTGAATAATTACTGTCGGTTCTCCAGAAAGTAACGCTCGAATATTTCTATTTTTTAATGAAAGTAAAGTAGAAAGAAAAAGTATTCCTACAAAAGATAGCAAAGCAACAATAATATATTTAATACTAATGGCTAAGTTAAATGTTAAATTCCCAGCAATAGCCCCTAACATTATAGTGGCAATAAAATCATGGTATGTCATTTGAGAAATGGTTTGCTTCCCTAGTAAATGGGCAATAGAGATAAGCATTACAAATGCTAAGAAGCATCGAAATATGATTTCAAGTGTCTGAAACATTAAACTAACCCCTTAGTGAATTTTATAAGTAGTAATCTTATCTTAAAACAAACATCTCAAAAGTATCCGCGCTATATTAGGGACATCAGGGACTGGTTCCTTGTCCAAACGTCATATGTAAAGAGAAACTGGGACACCTCCCCGCCCCACTATCCATTCAACAAACCGCGAAATATCAATAATCCAGGGGAGTTAATTAGATATAATCGCTTTCAAGTCATTTTTTCGATCATTTTCGCTTATTGTTTCCGTTTTCACCAATATTGAGAGGTTGTTGACAACGAAAGAGTTATAATCCATTTAACATTTAGAGAGGAGAAACGAGATGGTGAATTTTTTAAAGAGATTGATTCAAGCACAGATTGACCTTTATGCTGAACTAGCTGAAGTATATGCACGTTCTAACAGATAAGATCTAATTAGATGCTAATTCTAATTAGATTTTTTTGTGTTATTTCCCTCACAAGTTGACCCTAACACTGAACTAGAACTGCTTTTGAAAGATGCAGTTAAAGATCATAAACACAAGACGTAGACTTAGCTGCACTCCGGCATTGGTTTCCGTACCCAACTATTTAATAACTCTCTCTATTTTTTCTTAAAACGGCGGCCACTATAAGAATGAGTAAAGGCAACACATAAGATACAGCCTTCCATAATGGTTCAATGACCGTCACATAATTTATCCTCCAGGCTTGACCTAACGATATTAGGAGCATAGAAAAAAGAAAGCAGACGAGTGCAAGCGGAAAAATCAGAATCCGGTTGTCTTTAATATTGAACAAATAGATGATCGTTATATTCAGAATATATAACGAGATGACTCCTTTCAAGTAGTTAGTAATAATAAGCGAATAGCCCATTAGTAACTCTACTCTTTGAATCACTTCATATATTTCGATGGTACGCGCCACTGCAAACATCGAGAAAGGCATTTCACCGGCGACCGGTCCAAATATCATGATTGTGCTTATCGTGACAATGGCGATAAAAATATGATTAACAAACAGTGCAAGGAACATCCCCTTTTTCAGAAGCTGGTTTTCTTTACTACGTACGTAAGGAAGTAACATCGCAAAAAGAATAAGCTCCGTAATTGGAACACCAAAATAAAAATAAGTGCCGAGAAGAACCGGTTTAAAGCCGTCCGGTAGAACAGGAACGAGGTATTCAGGTTGGTAATTAGCGCTCGCTAAAATGACCACGACCATGATAAATAAGATGACAGTTAACATGAGTATCGTAAACATTCGTGAGATTTTTTCTATACCCGAACGAACCGTCAACGCAACAACAACAAAAGTCAAAAGATTAAAAACGTAAATCGGTGTCTCCCGCATCATCGCAGTGGTCATAAATACACCGACATCAAGTATAATTCCAGATGTACTGTTCAACTGAATGAAAATAAAGGGAACAGCCAAAATCATTGTTATCCATTTTCCTACCAGTTGACGACTATATTCGATCAAGTTCATTTGTGGAAATTTCTGGTATAAAAACAGCACGCCGGCTAAAAGTCCCACCCCGCCTACAAGCGAAAGCAAAACGGATAACCAGGCCCCGTTTTGCGCAAATCCGATTAACTGTGACGGAATCGAAAGAATATTAGAACCTGTAATAAAGATAAAAAACAGTGAGCATAGTTCGCTCGCACTGAGCTGTTGTTGATCTTTCACGGAATGCACCTCCTAAGTGGTGTGTAGCCTGTTAAGGTACTTCCAAAAATTCCACGAGCTGGTTTGCTAAATTTCCAAAAACGGCCTCGAATACTGTATGTAAAAAAGGCCATTCTAAATCGAAAACAAAAATAATACTTTGATATAAGGCAATTATCATTAAAAGCGTGTATACAAAAACGGTTCTGCCTCTCCATTCCTTCAACTTAGGAACGTCATAAACTAAAATGGCTGTATAGATGATCACCAGAATCACCATTTTTATCATCCTCTTTTAAATCCTCCCTGCTGCTCGTCTTGACTCAGACAGCAGATGTCTATTCAGAAAACACAGGTTTTCCACTTGTCGTTCCATGTGTAATAATTCGAATTTTTACTTCGAACTCAAAATCGCTGTCAGCAAACCGTTGATCCCAGTTGTTCTTCCAACTTTTCCATAATGCAGGATCTTGCGAATATACTTTGTTTCCTAGGTCAATGGCGTCAAATTGTTTCTCTTGAAGCAAGGTAACTGTCTCTTTTAATTCCTTTTTTAATTCCTGTTCTAGTCTTTCTACAAATTCATTTTCTTTTTCCGGTTTATCTGTATTGGAACACTTTAGTTCTTGTAAAGCAACTTCCATTTTGTTCGATACTTGAACGATTAGCGAGTCGTCCTTGATCACAGGCTGTAATGTCGTTTGTGACGAAACAACTTCAACTACTTCGATGTTATCAGGCTCAGTTTGACATGGAAGTAGTTGAAACATCCCGCCTTGATATTCATTTCGAATAATTTGTAAACTGGCGATGTTTCCAGGTGGCAAGTGACCAATCAATTTGTCTTTTTTCAAAAGGAAAATTCCGGCCACACTTGTGGATGGTGTTTCATGTTTTTCTTCTATATATACTTGAGGGATAAAACTATTTCCTACCTCACTTCTCATCTGCAAAATTAGCGTTAACAGGGTTGTTTTTATTGTTTTATTGCTAAACTTTGCAGACGCTTCTTCATTTACCAACATTTGTTGTCCAGGGGTCATTTCCATCCATGGTTCTTTTTCAAGATAGTCAGCAGCTTTCCCCTTGCTAATCATAATAGATGAAGTAATACGTGGTTCATGATCTCTATAAAAAAATTCGAGGATCTCTGCAATCCCTTTGTTACGTGCTAGTTCCTCACCAATCACAATGGAGCGTAAATGCCCCCAATGGGCTTTGCGACCGATATGAATAGGGATATCCCGAAGAGCTTGTACAACGGTATCATCAGTTGTTCTAACGTTATGGTATATTTTCCCTTTATTTCCTATGCCATCCTGAGGAGATGGAGTATATACTTGAGTAGTTAACATCACTTTTCCTTCTTCTGTTTCATCCAGAGCAACACCCATGACAAATGCTCTACGATTTAGTTCCAAAGCATCCGAACATCCAGTCAATAACAATAGCAACGAGAAACTTAAGTATATACATATCAATTTGTGCATTTTCATCATCTTTCTTGAGTAAATATTGCTAATTTGTCTTAAATGCGTGAATGTCGTTTTCGAGGAGTGCGTAATAAGTTTTTTAGAGGTGCGCGAATAATCACATCCCGCCACTGTTCAGGTCTAAACGGCCCGACAGGTGTCAAATAAGGCTGTCCCAAAGAACGTAAATTCAACAAATGCAGCCAGAGCAGGATAAGTGCAATCATTAAGCCAAATCCGCCTAATAAAGCTGAAAACAACATCAACGGAAGCTGTAAAATGCGCAACGCAAAGGCAAAATTGTACTGCGGCAGTGCAAAGGAAGAAATTCCAGTCAAGGCGACGACAATGACCATAATCGGTGAAGCAATAGCTGCTTGAATGGCTGCTTCCCCTATGACAAGCGCTCCAACAATACTAACAGCAGCACCGACAGGACGTGGCAACCGAACCCCCGCTTCACGTAGCAATTCAAACGCAAATAACATTAAAAATGCTTCTATGAATACCGGGAAAGGAATGCCTTCGCGAGTGTTTAGTATTGTCAGCAACAGAACGGTCGGAATCAGCTCTGGATGAAAGACGGATAAAGCAATGTAAAGACTAGGAAGTATCAGGGCAATCCCAAAAGCAACTATTCTCATACAACGTACAAAACTTGAATAGGCAGTTCGCTGATAATAATCTTCACTCGATTGTAGTAACTCTACAAATAAACCGGGGCAAATTAGTATTGACCCTGTCCCATCAACGAGGACTACAATTTTTCCGTCCAACAAAGCTGCAACAGCTGTATCAGGACGTTCAGTATACCGGTGTTGCGGAAACGGAGAGTATGTGGAATCTTCAATCAGTTCCTCAATATAGGATGTTTCTAGGATCTCCCCTTCGTTCAGCTTACCAATACGCCTTTTAAATTCAGCCAGCACGTCAGGATTGACAATTCCATCTAAATAACCATAAGCAACCTTTGTGTTCGTCTCTCCTTTCAGTGAAAAAGTTTTGATTATAAATCGTGGCGATGGCAACCGTCCTCGGATCATTCCTAAATTCTTCTCCAAATTTTCAATGGTGCCTTCACGTGGTCCTTTCACAACGTGTTCGCTGACCGGTTCAGTCACCTGTCTTCTTTCAACGCCTAATGCCTTATAACTTATCGCTTTATCCCATTTATTAAAAAAAATTACCAGATGCCCTGAAACTACTTTCTCAATGATCTTCTCGAAATCTTTTAGAAGGCGGTGGGATTGGGCGGAGACGCCATTTTTCTCGAAAAAAGACATTACATCCTCAGGCGTAATCATCGTTCCAGGACCTACTTCGTTCGTCACCAAATCTTGTAGCGATTCTTTCATATAGTTGACTTCTTTGTGTTGAATAAGTGTATCAAAATAGATGGAGAAAGCAGTATGCTCCATCTCTGGGCCGTAACGCCAGTCAAGGATGACAAAATCATCACTTTGAGAAAATGTCTCTTTAACACGCTGCAAGTTGTCAGATAGATTTGAAGAGATCGGGATTGGCTGTGCATCATTTTTAATAAGATTGGTATTGACTTGATTGTGATTAGATTCACGAGTAAACCTTTTGCTTTTCCCCATTCTTTTTCTCATAAGAAGCTTCCTTCCCTTTTGCTTTACCCCTATTTTTTTCCAGAACATTTTAAAATATACACAAAATACCATTATGTTGCCGCCGATACCCCAATCCACATAAAAAAAATGAGTCCTAATTAATTTTTGGACTCATTTTTACCTTATATAACAAATACTTCATATAATATTCTATTAATATATGCCAATAGATTCATATTAGTTAAACCCTAAATTTCACACGCTCCCATTAATCCTTGCAAAAAATACTTTTGCACAAACATAAAGAAAATAAATAACGCTATGCCTCCAACTATGATGTAAATTCCCCGATCATCATCCCGATCCCAACTTTTAATGGTCATGCAGGTGTGTTTTGAATTAGAACAATCGATAAGTCCTGGCAATCATGGAGATAATATGATTCTAAAGAAGGTCCCATATAAGCCACAAACATCTATTCTTCTGATTACATGTTTTTATAGATTTCTCCTCATTACTAATTCGCCTTTTTTTCAGGAGTATTATCAATTGTTTCTAGTTCACTTTTTTTTCCAGCGAGCCAAGTCGCTTCAATTTCTTCAAGTGATTTATTCTTTGTTTCTGGAACAAATTTCAATACAAAGAAAAAGGCTAACGTACTAATAAGGCCGTAAATAAGGAAAGATCCTGTACCTAAAGCATCATTTAGCGGTGGAAATGTAGATGATGCTGTTAAATTAGCTCCCCAGCTTAATGTGACAGCAATTGCAACAGCCTGACCTCTAATCTTATTAGGGAATACCTCTGAGACATATACCCAAGTAACAGGTCCCCAAGTCATCTGAAATACAGCTACAAACCCTAAAATGAATATCAACGTACTAATTCCTTGGATACCCATTAAGAAAAGGGATGCCACTGCAATTAAACATATTGCACATCCTGCAGAACCCAAAAGCAGTAAGAACTTTCTTCCTTTCCTATCAATGAGCTTTATAGTTAGTAATGAAACAACAACCCCTATAGCTCCCACGAAAATAGTTTGCAACATGGATGTTGACGGATCAGCACCAAGGTTTTCAAAGATTCGCGGCGCATAATACATAATAATATTTATACCGATAATTTGTTGAAAAATCGCCACTGCCATACCTACGAATAAAACTAGCTTTCCATAATGGAAAAGGCTTACTTTTTCTGTTGACGTGTTTATAGAATGTTTGATTTGTTGAAGGGTTTCGCTAGCTACTTGTTTAGATCCATTGATCTTTTCTAATAAGCTATATGCTTTATCATAGTCATGTTTAAGAGCAATATATCTAGGTGTTTCCGGAATAAATAACAGCAGGAAGAAAAACAATGCAGCTGGAATCAATTCTGAAGCAAACATCAATCTCCATCCAATTTCATTGATCCACTCTCTCGTTTGACCTAATGATATGAGCCAGTTGACAATGTATACAACAGTTTGCCCCAATACAACAGACATACTATATAAAACGACCATTCTCCCTCTGATATTCTGAGGACTCATTTCACTAATATAAATTGGTGCGATCGCTGAAGCTAAACCTACTCCAATTCCACCTAATATTCTATAAATATTAAAAGTGATCAACAATGCAAGGCTAGGTTCACCTAAAGTGAAGAATAGTAACTCTGGGTAAGCTGAGCCTAGTGCTGATAGAAAAAATAATACAGCAGCTATAATGAGTGTATTACGTCGTCCTATTCTATTGGACAACAATCCAGAAATGATTGCCCCTATAATACACCCGACCAATGCACTAGATACAGTAAGACCGTGAGCGAATGAACTTAATCCTAAACTATCTACTAGGTAAAATTGTATCGATTGTTCTGCCCCTGCAATAACCGCTGTATCGTAACCGAAAAGAAGTCCACCTAAAGACGCCACTGCTGCTACAAATAAAATGTAATATCGTTTGTTATTTTTCATAAAAGTGAAGGAACTTCCTTCAACCCCCCCTTATTTATTTCAATGATATAGTTCGCTTTCTCAACATTAACGATCTAATGCTAGCTTCCTAAATTAATTCTTCCTTTATTAAACGAAAAAGTATTTATATAGATGATGTCACTAGTGTTGCATAAATACTGACTGAATTTTCAGTTTTAAAGCTCTTCCTGTTTAGAGCCAAAAAAGTAAATACCCAATCAAAGGTGGTTCCATCCATTTGGAAAAATATTTACAATTAG